>MGGH01000037.1 GCA_001792305.1 Candidatus Woesebacteria bacterium RIFCSPHIGHO2_01_FULL_39_23 | reverse complement strand
CTTAGTGTCAGCCAAGTTTATGTAAGAGAAATGTTGTTGCAAATTACAGATACTGTGTCACTTGATGCCCCATTAGACATTGATGACATTGAGTCTGATTCTGTAGGAGATCTTGTCGCAGATCCGATCTCTGGCATAGACGTAACTGAAGCAAAGTTGGTTCTGGAGCTTGCCCGACAAAGGTTGTTATCAGCAAGATTAGAATTTGATGATCCCAGGGCAGTTGACATATTAATGCTAAGATCTGGTTTGTTTGATGGGAGGAAATATACATTGGTGGAAATAGGCGAAAGGTTTAAAATTACTAGAGAGAGGGTTAGACAAATTCAAAAAGGGTCTCTCCCAAGAGCCAGACACATCTTGGCTGACCTATATGAAGATTTACATTAAAATTAGCACCTGATATACTTTCGGTTATGAATCTATATGAATTGACAGTTGTAATGCCAGATAGAGCGACATCTGTAAAAAAGGAGTCTGTAATAAAACTTGTGACCAAACTTGTTGAAGTTTTCGAGGGGAAGGTCGTAAAGACAGACGATTGGGGTAGTAAGGATTTGCATTTTACAATGAAGAAAAAAGGTACTAGTTCCAAAAAAACTCAGACTGGAACTTTTTTGCATTTCTCCTTAGAATTAGACGGAAGTCAAGTGAAAAAACTTAATGAGAAGATATCTATTGAGGAAGATTTTGTTAGGCATTTACTAGTAAGAAGTTAAATCATGGCAAGGAGTTTAAATAAAGTAATGTTACTCGGGAACCTAACACGCGATCCTGAGCTTCGTTATACGCCTCAGGGCACCGCTGTTTGCACTTTCGGAATGGCAACCAATAGACAGTGGAAGACAGAGTCTGGCGACACGCGCGATGAAGCGGAGTTTCATCGTATAGTTGCATGGACTAAATTAGCTGAAATTTGTGCCCAATTACTTAAAAAGGGCAGGAGGGTATATGTCGAGGGGAGGCTTAGGACCCGTTCTTGGCAAGGAACAGATGGAGTTACTCGTTACACCACAGAAATTGTGATTACTGACATGATGCTTCTTGATCCCAAGGGGACAGAAGTCCCCGAAGCAGCTTCACTTGAAGACATACCAGAAGACCTTGTTCCCCCCGAAGGAGTTAGCGAATCCAAAAAAGAAGATAAGGAAAGTGATAAAAAATCGGCTACCAGCAAAAAAACCAAGGCTCCAAATGGGGAAGACGATATCCCTTTTTAATACACTATGAATAAAAAAGTGAAAACTAATTGTTATTTTTGTGAAAAGAATAAGATACCTTCATATAAAGAAGTTGATGAAATAGCTAAATTTGTGTCTGAGAGAGCCAGAATTGTCGGGCGCTATAAAACAGGAGTTTGTGCCAAACATCAGCGCAAACTTACGATTGCAGTAAAACGTACACGCCATTTGGGATTGCTTCCTTTTTCAGTTAAAATTTAAAGATCTCTCAATGAACGTCGTAAACAATCAATCAAGCTTTAAAAAAGCTAGAAATACAATTTTATTAGTTTTTTTTATTTCTATTGTTTTCGGGGTGGGTTACTTTTTAGGGTACAAAGGTTTTTTGCTTTCAATAGAGAAATTTCCAATAGTTACAATTAACAGAAGTCAACCACCTGAAAAAGAGTTAAACTTTTCCCTTTTCTGGGACGTGTGGGATAGGCTTGAAGGTAGTTATTACGACAAGTCAAAAATAAAGGAAAGCGAAATGGTCTACGGTGCAATAAAAGGAATGGTTAGTTCGCTTGGAGACCCTTATACAGTTTTTTTTACTCCGGGAGAAAACCGCATCGTTCAAGAGGATTTAAACGGCAACTTTGAAGGAGTTGGCATCCAACTAGATTTTAAAGATAGTGTGCTTACAGTTGTTTCTCCGCTTCCGGATACTCCTGCAGAAAAAGCGGGAGTCAAAGCGGGCGATCAAATAATCAAGATAACAGACATTGGAAAAAGAGTGGAAAAGGGGACGAGTGGGATGAGTCTTCAGGAAGCTGTAGCCTTGATTCGAGGAGAAAGAGGAACAAAAGTGACCCTAACACTTGTTAGGGAAGAGGTCACAGAGCCGTTTGATGTCGATATAGCCCGCGGCTCAATTAACGTTGCTAGTATAAAATTGGAGTTTGTAGGGGATGAGGGGAAAATTGCACATATTAAGGTTTTGAAGTTTAGCGGTGAAACCAGGTCAGAGTGGCAAAGTGCCGTGAATGAAATAATTAGCCGGAATGTTAAGGGTTTGATACTTGACCTAAGGAATAATCCTGGTGGATACCTGATGGGAGCAGTTGACATTGCATCCGAGTTTGTTAGTGATGGTACGGTTGTAATTGAAGAATGGTCCGATGGAAAGAGGCAAGAATACCCTGTTTATGGGAATGGAAAGTTGTATAAAGCCCCTTTGGTCGTACTTGTAAATGAGGGAAGTGCTTCTGCTTCTGAGATTTTAGCCGGCGCAATTAGTGACCACAAAAGAGGTAAAATTGTCGGGACCGTAACTTTTGGAAAGGGTACAATCCAAGAACCTCAGGAACTTACTTCAGGATCGGGTCTTCACCTGACCATATCTAAATGGTTAACCCCAAATGGTTCATGGTTAAATGGTATTGGTCTTGAACCAGACGTCATAATCGAAGATAATGAAGAAACCAGCATCGATGAAGAGCTTGCAAAAGCTATCGAATTATTAAGCTAATTCTAAGTTTTATATAATAACTTAAATTACATGAAGGTCAAAAGGGTAGTCATAATCGGAGCCTTAGTTTTTGTTGTTTTGGTGTCTGTTTTGGGTGGGGCAATAAGTGACAGGCTTTTTGGATTTAAACCGCTTGATTTTCTGGTAAAAAGACAAACAGATGGTTTTAGAGTAAATAGTCTTGAACAAAAGATTTTAAACGAAGAATCAATAGTAATTAGTGTCGCCGAAGAAGTATCTCCGTCCGTTGTAACAGTTTCGATTAAAACTCCCCAAAGAAGTGTGTTGCAGTATGACTTGTTTGGGGGTCTTCGAAGGCGTGTGGAGGGTGGAGTGGAACAGGACATTGGAACTGGTTTTATAATTTCAGAAGACGGTTTGATAGTTACAAATAAACATGTGGTATCAGACAGTGAGTCGTCTTACAAAGTGGTTACCAAGGACGATGAGGAGTATGACGTAAAGCAGATTTCCAGAGATCCATTAAACGATTTGGCAATACTAAAAGTAGATGCGAATGGTCTTAAACCTGCAAGTTTGGGAGATTCGGGTAATCTAAAAGTAGGCCAGTTTGTGGTTGCAATAGGCACTGCTCTTGGAGAGTTTAGGCACACAGTGACTACGGGTGTAATATCAGGTTTGGGAAGGGGAATTACAGCCGGGGATCCGTTTGAAGGGTCATTCGAGCGCCTGGATGACGTTATCCAGACTGATGCAGCGATTAATCCTGGAAACTCGGGAGGACCACTTTTAAATTCCGCCGGACAGGTGATCGGGGTAAATGTGGCAGTGGCGCAAAGCGCCCAAAACATTGGTTTTGCGATCCCCATAAATGTCGTAAAAAAAGCCTTGGATCAATTTAACAAAACAGGAAAATTTTTAAGTAAACCCTTTTTGGGTGTTCAGTACCAGACGATTCCCAAAGATACGGCGATTTTAAATAACGTCCCGGAGGGAGCATACATAGTCGAGGTTGTGCCGGATTCACCTGCCGAAAAAGCAGGTGTCAAGGCGGGGGACATTGTTACAAAGATTGACGGAGAAGAACTTGGGGAAAATAAAGAATTAAGTGATGTGATCGGAAGTAAGGTATCAGGAAATATTGTATCTCTTGATATCTGGCGCGACGGCCAAACACTAAATCTCTCCGCAACACTTTCTGAATTTAGTGAGTAGAAAGTAAACGCTCGGCAACTTGTTCGATGTAGGAAGATATTATCGGTGCATTCTTCTTTATTGATTGAGACCCATCTACTGAAAGGAGGCCAGTTCCGTATACATCATGTATGTTTGGGAGCACCTTTTTAATCCAGTGACCATACCAGGCAGATAAATCTCTAAAAATAGGGCTTTTTGCAACGTGGCTTTCATTGATAGAATCTTGTTTTCCGGGTCTTTTTCTGGCAATATCTTGACTTGTCCCTATCATTACAACACTGTCGACTCGGGCGGACAAAGCATGTAGGCCGCATGTATTGTAGCTGATATTAGTAAGATTGGGGCGGAAGAAGTCAGGAATTTCAAAAGATTTGTCCCCCTTGTGGGCTGCTAAAGTATGTTGCCCCATATTAAGGCGTCCGTTGGCCCTCTTTCAACAAGCATAATTCGCGGGTTTACCGGGCCAGAATCTACCATTAAACTCCAAATCAACCTTTGGAAATAGAGTTCTTTATGTAACTGAATAAACAATCCATCTACCCAGCCCTCCTTTGGAAGTATTGGTGGTATGTCATCTTCATCTAAAAAACTCCCTAAGTAATTGTCCATGTAATAGTCACCGTATGAAGTGAGTTGCTCTCCTTGTGCGAAAACTTTTGCTTTTAGCTTTTCTAGTACACGACTGTTTTGTAAAGTTTTTTCTACCAACTCTAATAGAGTGAATTTTCCAGATTTTGGTGTGCCGTCAAATTCAATAAAGACTGCATTTGGGAAATGTGGCTTTGTGGGCAATGTTGATATTTCTGTTTGCCACCAAGGATAGTTTTGAGGTACGCTTCCTTTTCTGGGTGGCCAAGGGGGCCAACCTACTCGAGGAAGCACTTCACTTGCAATCCAACTATAGTACCTGCGTTTTCCTTCATCTGTGTCTAAGTCAAAATCCTTGTCCCGAAGCCTTGGCATTTGCCGCGATTATAACATGACCAACGTTCTCTTTTATGATATACTTTGTCTTGTATGGGAGTCACAAAAGTCGAATTGAAAATAAAAAATCCTCAAAACCCAAAAAGGGTTTATGAAGGCGAATTTTTAATTGATTCCGGTGCGACTTTCACAGTGGTTTCTGAAAAAGAACTTAAAAAACTTGGGATAAAACCGCAGGGTGTGGAAAAGTTTGTGCTCGCCGACGGTAAGGTGATACAAAGAAAGGTTGGAAATGTCTTGTATGAATATAAAGGGAGTGAGAGAGCTGCTCCTGTTATGTTTGGTCAGAAGGGAGACACGAATCTACTTGGGATCTTTACTCTTGAAGCATTAGGTTTGTCTCTAGATCCCCTAAAAAGGAAACTCTACAAAGCCACTTTAAGAGTTTAGTCTTCAATGTTAAAGGTTTATTGGATGAAACTCGTTGCTAGAGCAAAAATTAAAGACCCTTTACAGCGCCTATAATTTTGTCAAGATTGCCGTCGATAATTGATTCCAAATTTCCGAAAGATTTACCAATACGGTGGTCAGTAATACGATCTTGTGGGAAATTATAAGTTCTAATTTTCTCGCTTCTCATCCCGCGTCCAATTGCAGATCTGTAACCTGCTATTGTGCGGATTTTTTCCTCCTCAATCCGCGCAAAGAGTTTTGACCTAAGAATTGAAACCGCGTTTACCCTGTTTTGCTCCTGAAAACGCTCGGTGGAGGCGGTAACTACAATTCCTGTGGGTTTGTGGGTGAGCCTCACGGCTGTTGAGACTTTATTTACGTTTTGGCCGCCGTGGCCGCCTGAGCGAAAGAACGAAATCTCAAGGTCATTAGGGTTTATTTTAATTTCGGACTCTTTGATTTCGGGGAGCACAGCAACTGTCGCTGTTGAGGTGTGAATTCTACCCCTCCTTTCGGTAACTGGGATTCTTTGAACCCTGTGAACACCTGCTTCATTTTTGAGTTCATTGAAAGAGGACGAGCCTTTAATTTTTACAACCCCAGAATCTATTTCGTAAACCTTCCAATTTCTTTTGTTTGCAAACCGTACATACATCCTAAGCAGCTCCGCTGCCCATAGATTTGCTTCCTCTCCGCCAGTTCCAGCCCGTGTTTCAATAAAAACTGTTTGAATGTCGTTTTGCATTCTTTTTACTTGATTTTGAAATTTATTATCTTTTCTTCTTATTCTTTCGGAGTTCTTCCAAAGAA
>MGGH01000036.1 GCA_001792305.1 Candidatus Woesebacteria bacterium RIFCSPHIGHO2_01_FULL_39_23 | reverse complement strand
TTTTTAAACAAAAAAACACCTTCTTTTAAAAGGTGTTGCGCGCCCGATGTAACATCGGACAGGTGCCAGCTCAACTTTTACCCGCCAGATTGGCGGGAATGCTTTATTTTTACCTTTACGCAGTAATTACGGAATGGTTTTTACCCCAATCAGCTCGGTAGTTGGAAACTACCTAATAACGCTTTTACAGTTTCAACAATTAATTGGTATTGTAAAAAATTATTCTTTAGGAGTCAATTCCAAATAAATTACTTACATTATAACCCTAAATCGTCTGAAATCCCCTGCATGGCTTTCAAAGAAATTTCGATAAAATCGGGGAGTTTAATTCCAAGTTTTTCTTTGCACTTTTCGATTTGTTTTCTGTCTACCCCTTTTGCAAACTCTTTGTGAGGCCATTTTTTAAGGACCGATTCAACAGTCACAGACGATAGTTTTTTGTCCGGGCGAACTAAGGCAACCGCAACAATCAGGCCGGTCAATTCGTCACAGCAGTAAAGCGCCCATTGCATTCGAGTTTTGGGCAACCTACCTTCATGAAACCAGCCGTGAGATTCAATTCCCTCCAGTAATTCCTCATTTTTTTCTCCCAAATCCCGCACCCATTGAGCCATAAGTTTTGCATGTTTTTCAGGATGTTCTTTTGTAAATTCGTAGTCTCCGTCATGAAGGAGTCCCACAATCCCCCATGCTTCGGCAAGCTCAGCACTCTCAGTTTCTCCTTCTAGTTTCTCTGCCAGAGCTCTCATTACTGCTTCAACGGAATAACAATGGCGACGCAGATTGGTGTTCTGCATTTTAGAATGTAGCAGTTCTAACGCCTCTTGTCTGGTCATTTTTTATTTAAAGTTAGACGTTTTATTATCGTCTCTTTAGGAAATTTTTTCAGTAACCATCCCGCCCTTGGCCCGTATGTTTTATCGAGAATTACGGTATAAAGGGCTTTGAAAGCATCTATAGCTTTAATATTCATCTTTTCGATCAACTTAAAAATACTCCCATGAAGTTTTTCCGGGTCATTAACCTGTTGCCACACATCTGCCAACTCGTTTAAAAAAACCCACTGCTCTTTGGACAAACTTATTTCACCAAGTGACTGGGCTGATATCTGGTATTTATACTCTTCGGGGGCGTATTTACCAAGCCAAATATGTGCGTATCCCATACGTTCATATAAAATATCTCTCTCAGAATCTGTTAATTTAGACCCCTTAATTTGCTCAAAGCGTTCTTCTAATTTGATATTTGGAAGCTGTGTGTAGTTAGCGATATCTCTAAATCTAGGAAAAAAATGCTTTTTTGGAATTTTGTTGCCGACTTGAGAAACTTCAAAAATTCTCCCTAAATCTTCTTTGTTGCCACTTCCCCAATATACCCTCGCAGTATCATCATAATCATCAAACAAATCGGGGATAGTCATTCCGAAAGGATCAAAACTGATTTGCTTACTCACTTTAACTCGGGCAATCATAAATCTCATTAAATAAGGCGGAATAATTTCCGATACTTCTAAGGCAGAACTTCCCAAACCTTTTGAGGAACTCATTTTTTTACCCCCTACCAAGAAAAATTCGTGAGAAAAATGGTAAGGAATTGGGTAGTCAAGAACCTTTTTGCACATTAGCTTCGCAAAATCATGACTTCCGCCAGCACTCATGTGGTCCTTTCCGGCGCCCTCAACTGTAACGCCTATTACCTTCCATTTACACGGCCACTCAACTTTCCATGGAAGTTTACCAGCATAATTGTCTTTTGTGCTATAAGGGCTTACTTTTCCTTTGTTGCCACAACCCTTAGTCCAGTCCAATCCGATTCTTCGACATTCATAAGTGATTTTCTTACCATCCCAACCGTTTACAACTGTTGTAGATATTTTGCCACATTTTTCGCATTTGGCACTAAAGGGAAACCAGTCACGAGCGCGCTCTTTTTTATAAAGCGTCTTATATATTTTTCTTATCTCATCTGCCTTATCTAAACAAAGTCTAATCATCTCATTCATACGGCCTGTGAGATAAAGCTCGCTTCCCCAAATAATTTTTGGGTAAACTCCAATTTTGTTGAAAATTTCTATATACTCTTCACCCCACCTCTTTCCATACGAATCAAACCCCGGCTCAGGTGAAGGAATCATAAACAGAGGCTTACCCAAGTGCTTTCTATATTCTTCCTGGTCAACGTAAATCGGAAGACCATCCATGGGATCATGGTCTTCCAAAACGTAACTAAAGTTAACTTTTTGCTTTTGATCTTTTAAAGATCTATAAATGAGCTCGTGAGTTAAAACCGCTCTGACTGAGCCAATATGAACCCTCCCAGACGGAGTTTTCATATCGTCGATCCAATATGGCAGATATTTTTTTGACTCGATTATTTCTTTTGCAATTTTATCTGCCCAATACATAATCTGATTATACTAAAAAACCCCGCTTTTGCGGGGTTAAGGTTTTAAAATTATTATTTTATCGACAAAACCTCGTAAACAACTTTCCCCGCAGGTGCTTCTACTTCCACCCTGTCCCCCTTCTTTTTACCCAAAAGTGCCTGGCCCAAAGGAGACTCGATAGAAATTTTGCTCTTTACAGGATCCGCCTCCCATTCACCAACCAAGTGATAAACAGTTTGACTACCATTATATTTAACGCTTACTTTTGCTCCCAAACCTACTTTTCCGTGTCCATTTGAAACTGGTGCAACAACCGCATTTTTGAGAACTGTATCGATCTCGGCAATCCTACCGTCAAGAAACTCCAGTTCATCACGTGCTGAGTGATAGTCACTGTTTTCAGCAAGGTCACCTTCCGACCGAGCACGCGAAAGCCGCTCGACTAACCGTGGACGCTTTACATTCACCAGTTCATCAAGCTCTTTTTGGAGAGCCATAAGGCCTTCTTTTGTAACTTTTACTTGTTTATTCATATCTATTTAAACCAATAAATTATCCTTCATCATTTCGGCTCGGAAATATATTATTGAAATATACTTCCTAGACTTAAATAACCTTATTAAAAAAGGTTTGAGGTGCCAAAACGAATGAAGGAAGCCTAACCATGTTAATACCCGAATATACTATACCCTTAACACACCTTTGTCAAGGACACGAAAAGGCCTTATATATCGGATAAACACGCGCCGTTCAAATTGTTAAATAAAGGTTTAGTATCAACCTCCTTGCCTCTGGGAGGATCTATCTCTATTTCAACCTTTCTTCTGGTCCAATAACCTTGACATTTGGAAAGTTCACTTTCAAAAGTACTGCCACTTTCCATCCAAATATCCACATGAATTCGCCCATTATTCTTCCAATTTTCCACACAACCCGCACAAACATCCTCCATAATCGCGTATTTTTTAAGATATGGTAAATATATTTTGGTGCCTGCTGGGTAGAGATCTGGGTCAGAAGCAAATGTGACCGGATCTTGATAAGTACCAACACCACCTGCTACTTCATGAACAGTCTCGGGAAATTGTGATTTTTTAAAATATATTCCATTACCCGAGGGGCTATTGTCAGGCCAACCAAAAAAAGTGATAAAAGCGTCTACACAGTCCCCAATACACGACTTTACAGTCGGGGTAGAAGTGGGTTCTGATATTACAGACTCCGGTGTAAATGTTGGTGTTGGTGATAAAGTTTGCACATCCTCGCTCGCCTGAAACTCTTTAACTTCAAGTTTGTTTTGAGTGTTATTAATAAATATAACAATTGCAAACAGGCTAAGTATTGTTAAACCTAAGCCAGTTATTACCGAAGTCTTGTTGATAAGTTTAAAATATTGCACTTCAAGATTGTAACACACTTTAAAAGTTATACTTTTAGGTAAGTTTGCTGTAAAATATGGAGGAATTGGCCTTGTTGACATAAGGCCCCATCGTCTACAACACGAGGCGTAGCCGAGGGGTGCTATACGATGCCCTTTTATAGGGCCAGCCAAATTTATTTGGCCCCATCGTCTAACGGCTCAGGACATCAGGTTCTCATCCTGAAAATCCGGGTTCGAATCCCAGTGGGGTCACATTAGGAAAGAGCTTTAGTTATGGTTAAGCGGGCAGTATCTAGTGAAGTTCCGCCAACTAAGGCCACTTCTTCGACTATCTTATCAATCGCAAGCTCCAAAATATCGCGCTTTGTCTTGGTAAAACCCTCCTCGTTTTCACTCTTTTCTCTCCAACATCTCTTTATTATCTCCGCAGTCTCATAAATGCTGTTACTTTCTAAAATAAGTTTCGCTTCAATAGCATCAAGTTCCAAGTAACGAGACTTTCCAGAAAGTCCTTCGATAATTTCTTTTAATTCTTTTGCACTAATTGGTTGACGAACATTTGCCTCTGTCAAATTGTTTTCAGGGAGCGAACAAATCACGGTATTATTGGAGATGTTTGAGTAGTGAGGCTTATAGCAAATTATTCTCCGAGTTTTACCATCGGCTTTTTCTTCGTTAATTCTGTATATTGTGTATACTTTCCCGCCTTCAACTAGTTTGGTCCCTATTTTTAAGTTATTAATAATTGACCTCAATAGATATATTATATCACACAAAGGAAAGTAACTCCGGAGGGAGGGTTAATTAACTGTCAGGAAGGGAAACACACGAGGCTCTTTTGTAACATCTAGCGGCCATCTGACAAGTACATAAGGCAAAACTTCTTCTATTTTTGTGGCAAAAATGAACGTGATGTCTTTCCTGACTTCACTCGGGACCTCCTCCATATCTTTTTTGTTGTCTTTGGGAAGTATTACTTTTTTCACACCCGCTCTGTGGGCAGCAATAACCTTTTCTTTTACGCCTCCAATCTCCATAACATTACCACGAAGTGTGATTTCCCCTGTCATGGCAACATCTCGCCTTGTTGGTACACCTGTCAAAGCGGAAACCAAAGCAGAGGTCAAAGCAACTCCTGCTGATGGTCCATCTTTGGGAACTGCACCCTCAGGTACGTGGATATGAACATCAATTTCCATACCAAAGTCGCTTTTAAGACCAAGTAACTGCCAATGGGCTTTAGCCCAGGTAAATGCAGCTTTCGCGGATTCTCTCATGACATCACCTAACTGACCAGTAAGTGTAAGTCTGCCCTTACCCGGCATCAGTGCTACCTCAATAAATAAGACGTCGCCACCAACGGATGTAACAGCCAAACCAGTGGACATTCCAACCTCGTCCTTTTTGCCAACAATCTGGGAAGAAAATTTCCTTGGACCCAAAAACTTTTCAACATCCTTTAAGCCAACATTATTCGGATATTTTTTCTTCTCGGCCATCTGCCGAACAATTTTGCGACAAATCGTTGCCAAGTTTCTCTCAAGCTCACGAACACCTGCTTCACGAGTGTATTTTTCTATCACACCGAGTAATGCTTTTTCCTCAATTGATACCTCCTTGGTACTTAAGCCATTGAGCTTTGTTTGTTTTGGCCACAAATACTTTTTTGCAATGTGAAGTTTCTCATGCTGGGTGTAACCTGAAAAGCTAATCATCTCCATCCTGTCCCGAAGCGGTATTGGAATACCATCTAGAGTATTGCCCGTGCAAATAAACATCACATCTGAAAGATCAAAGGGAACTTCCAGATAGTGATCTGAGAACTCCTTGTTTTGCTCAGGATCCAGTGCTTCAAGAAGAGCAGATGTAGGATCCCCCCTAAAATCAACTCCAACTTTGTCTATTTCATCAAGCATGAATACCGGGTTTTTTGTACCGGCATTTTTAATCCCCTGGATAATTCTTCCAGGCAGCGCCCCGACATAAGTCCGTCTATGCCCTCTGATTTCTGCCTCATCACGAATACCTCCAAGAGATACTCTAGAAAACTTTCTACCCAAAGCCTTTGCAATAGACTTTCCAATAGAAGTTTTACCTACGCCGGGTGGACCAATAAAACACAAGATTGTGGGAAGAGAACCCTCTTTCTTTGTTTTCATCACAGCCAAATACTCAAGCACTCTTTCTTTCACTTTTTCAAGACCATAGTGGTCCTCGTTTAATACATCCGAGGCTTTTTTTATGGAAACGTTACTTTTGCTCTTTTTACTCCAAGGCATATCTGTAAGCCAATCCAAGTAGTTACGAATATACCCTCCCTCAGGGTTATGTGGAGAAAGCTGACTTAAACGTTTGAGTTCTTTTTTGGCTCTATCTTCGACGTCTTTGGGCATTCCTGCTTCTTTTATCTTTGCACTATACTCTTTAACCTCATCGCGCGAGACATCACCATCTTCTTCACCGAGTTCCTCCTCGATAGTTCTTTTCTTCTCTCTAAGCATTGCTCTTCTCATCTGATCCTCGAACCTCTTTTGAGTTTTTACTGAAATGGTTTTTTCAAGGTCAAGTACATTTACTTCGTGAATCAGATACTCATTTACTTTTTGAAGCCTTGCCTTCAGTGAGGTCTCTTCGAGTAGCTTTTGCTTTTCTGCCATTTTCATATCTAGTGTTGAAGCGATCAAATCAACAAGTTCGGAATCGCTCGATTGACCGGATACTATTTTCATAACCGAAGTGATTTCCGCACTTTTACCCAAATTAATCGCCTTTTTAAAAAGCTCAAGTAATCCTCGAGCACTTGCTTTTATCTCATCCCCATCCTTGTCTTTATCTACTTCAATTTCGCTTACCTCGGCCACTAGGTGCGGTGAGTCAATATTAATGCCCTCCAATTTAATACGCGCTTGGCCGTGAACCATAGTGTGAACCTCACCTTCTGTTTGCATCATCTGCGTAATAGTGGCAATGGTTCCAACCTTGTAAAGATCATCTTCCCCGGGGTCTAATGTTCTCGAATCCTTTTGAGTAAAAATTGCAACAACCCTGTCCTCACGAAACGCAGCATTTATGGCGGAAACGGATTTAGGCCTACCAAATGAAAGTATCGCTTCTGAATGTGGAAAAACTACGCTTTCTCGGATTGCAACTACCGGAACTGTTCTTGTAATTTTTGCTCTCGATTCCATAATATATAAGTTAGCAGTCTAACAACCTAAGTGCTAAATGTCAATAACTACTTTCCCATAAGTCTATTTGTGATATGAAAACGATCAAACAAATATGCTATAGAAATACCGATTGCGACCCCCCCAATAACATCTAATGGAAAATGAGCATTACTTAGTATCCTACCCATTCCAACTCCAACAGCTGCTACGATAAATAAGACTCCCATTTTTTTGTCATGAAGCCAAATCGTAAAAGCTATAGCGAAAGAAACCACTGTGTGTTGCGATGGAAAGGTTGGACCAAACGGCTCAGTTGCCGTCAGGGGATTTACACCAAAGGTAACATATGGGCGCGGTATTGGGAGAACAGCTTTGACCATCCCTGCAATAGCCCACGCAACAAGAGCTGAAAAAAAGGCATGAAATACCTGTTCTCTTTTTATTTTGCCATCAATAAGCCATAAAATAGCAAGTCCGGCAAAAATCGCCCATACAAGAAAACTCGCCATAAAAGTAATCAACAACTCGTTCATCTATAATCTGCCTCTATTAGTAGTATACTCCATACTATATGAGCAGGAAGTATAGTGTAATAGGAAGCTTTGAATTTGCAATTAACGGAATTAAGGATGCATTTAAAAACGAGCCAAACTTTAAGATACACTCCATGGCTGCAATTGTAGCTTTATTTTTAGCTTTCGCTCTCTCGTTTTCAGCAATAGAAACGGTTATCCTGATTTTAACAATCCTTTTTGTATTAATTCTTGAGTTAATAAACACAACGCTCGAAAAAATTACCGACTTAGTCAGCCCTGAAATACAACCTAAGGCAAAAGTGGCCAAGGATGTCTCGGCAGCGGCAGTATTTCTGGGGTCTGTAGGCGCTTTTATAATCGGCCTGATACTTTATCTGCCCAAGATAATCCTGTTATTTAGTTAAAAGAATTGCCAATACGGCTAGAATAAAAGTATAAACTCCAAACACGCTGAATTTTTTATTTTCAAGCAGTTTCATAGTCATTTTAATCGAAACCAAGCCTACAAAAAGTGCTGAAAAAAAAGCGGATATATAGTAAGGGATACTTAAGGAACCAGGTTCATTGTAAAAAGAAATAAGCTCCACCAGATTTGCACCCAATATTGCAGGCACGGAAAGGAGAAAGGAAAACTGTGCAACATTTCTTTTATCTATACCAAGAAATGATCCTGCAAAAATCGTTGTTCCGGATCTCGATATTGCCGGTAAAATTGCTAAAGCCTGTCCAACTCCGATAAACAAACTGTCCCTAAAACCTATTGAGTCTCTTTTTACCCTTAATTTATCCGTTAAAAAACAAAATACCGAAGTAATCAAAAATTGCAACCCCAATAAAAATCCAGCTACCGAAAAGCTCTCAACCAAAGGCCGACGAAAAAGAATACCGAAAGCCGCCGCCGGGATGCTTCCCACAATTATTAGTTTTAAATACTTTGCTTTAAACTTTAAAATGAAATCTCTGAAATAGATTATCACGGCAAATGTCGTTCCTAAATGCACAACAACGTCAAATAAAACTCCCGGCTGAGAAAAACTTGGAATAAGTTTCTGAAACAAAACAAGATGACCAGACGAAGACACGGGTAAAAATTCGGTAAGTCCTTGAACTGTACCTAGAAATAGAGACGTCAAAAGATTCATCTTGTTCCCGAGCTAACTTTCTTACTTTTAACTAAGTGAATTAAACCAGGCAGTACTGAAGCAAATATAATAACAGCAATTATAGGCAGTAAATATTTATCTACATCAGGAATAACACTTCCCAGAAAGTATCCCAACAAAAGCATCCCAGCTGCCCAGAAAAGTCCTCCTAAACAATTGAAACTAATAAATGTTCTGTAATGCATTTTTGCCATACCAGCGACTATGGGGGCAAAAGTTCTGACAGCAGGAACAAATCTTGCAAGCACAATTGTTTTACCGCCGTGCTTCTCATAAAACTCCTGTGCTTTAGTCATGTACTTTTTTTGAAAAAAGAAAGACTCTTTTTGCCGCAATAACCAGCTGCCAAATTTATTCCCCATCCAAAAACCCACGCTGTCGCCTGTTATTGCAGCAATTACTAAAAGTGGCACTAAAACCAAAATATTCAAAATATTTTGCGAAGCCAGAAATCCTGCAGTAAAAAGCAAGCTATCACCGGGTAAAAAGAAGCCAAAAAATAGCCCTGATTCGGCAAAAACAATAAAAAATAAACCAATGTACCCCCAAGTCTTGACAATTTCTACAATATCAAACTGAAATAACATATATTAAATAGTATAAAGAAACTCTAATACGGTTCAACAAGAAAAAGCAGTGGACCCTTATTTCCAAGGTTTATTCCATCACACGTTATACCCCAGGGCCCAAGACCTGAGAGCACTTTAGTATCTATTTCTATAAATTCGGTTGGATCCACTTCTTGCACAATATTTGTGCTCGAAATTCCAACTTTATGTGAAACACCGTCCCTATTTACAATTGAAAAGGTACTACCCTTGGTCACTCTAAATGTTTTTGGATCGAATTCTATGGATCCACCGAGACTCGGCAAAAAAGAAATATTCCCTTTTTTACAACCAATAAGCTTCACTATATCTCCCATTTGTGCCTCCAGCTTTCTAATTTGAGTATCTGACACACCCAAATCGGCTAAATTTAAATCAATAAACTTGCCCAAACCTTTCAGCGCAAATACAATTAATGCCGTAACAAACAGTAAAACTATTATTAGCTGCTTACTCATCACAATTGACGATTATGACATTCTCCCCGCTCTGATAGCGCGGGGTTTCTCCTCTAAAGGAGAATGACATATCAGCGTTCAATTCATCAGCTTTGCTTACAGCCCGCTGTTTTCTTGAATGCTGCTATAATATACAATAATTTGTCATGAAAAATACATTGGTAATAATATTTTTAACGCTAGTCTTTCTATTTCTTCCACAGTCGGTCTTGGCGATTTATTCGCCCCTATCTGCCGATAACAACCTTTTTGGGATTCATGTCACAGACGAGTCAGATCTAACTGACGCTGCTAAACTTGTAAATGGATCTACTGCCCAGTGGGGTTACGTAACTTTTGTTATTAGAGAGGATGAAAGAGATCATGAACGTTGGCAGAAATTTTTCAATACTCTCTCAAGTCTAAAGTTGATTCCCATTGTTAGGATAGCCACAAAAATTGAAGAGTCAAATTGGAAAAGGCCTGAAATCTCGGAAGCTAGTAATTGGGCTAACTTCTTAAATAGTTTAAAGTGGCCCATATTAAATAGGTACGTAATTATTTTTAACGAACCCAATCATGCTTCTGAGTGGGGCGGTGAAATCAATCCAGGGGAATATGCTCATATACTTAGGAGTTACACTATGGCCTTTAAAAGCAAATCTGATAATTTCTTCATTCTCCCTGCCGCGATTGATGCTTCAGCACAGGATTCAAAAAACTCGACAAGCTTTATAAGTTTTGTTGAAGGAATGATTCTAAAAGATAATAACATATTTAAGATCATAGACGGATGGAATTCACATTCTTACCCCAATCCCGGATTTTCAGGAAGCACCCAAGACTCGGGAAGAGGAACCATAAAGAGCTTTACTTGGGAAATTGAGTACTTATCAAAATTTGGTCTTAAAAAAGACATACCTGTATTTATAACCGAAACCGGCTGGTCGGCGGAAACAAAAAGCGAAAACGATATTTCGGAAAATTACGCAAAAGCTTTTCTAACAGTCTGGAACCAAAGCAATATTATTGCAGTAACCCCTTTCATACTTGACTATGCAAACCTACCCTTTAGTCATTTTTCGTTTAAAAACGCAGTTACTGGGAAGTACTATAAATTTTTTGAAACAATTGCAGGTATCCCCAAACTAAAAGGCAAACCTTTAAGAGATAATGTCAGTATTTTCGAACAAGTGGGAACGATCAAAGAAAACGTCATAAAAAACTCCATTGAAAATATCGCACAAAAACTCAACTAACTTTGGGACTTTCCAAGTAATATCGCGCAAATTCGTCTGCGTCGGTTTCGCTTCTTTTATCGCTACCTTTTCTTATTATTACCCCATAGGGGTTACGGTGACCCAACATAATGTGGGCGATTTCGTGCGCGATAGAATACCTAATCTGATCATCATCTTGGCGAAGAAGATCGTCACTCAAAAAGACCAGCGACTTACTCGCTAAACCATCTGCTTCTAAAGTAAAAGACCACGCGTCGTCAAAAGGAGTAATAAACCACACATTTCTTGTTATATAGTCAACTACGGCTTTTGGGAAAAGCAATAAAGTCTCGCATATTATTTTCTTCGATCTGTCGTCCCCTATAAGTCTTGATCCAAAATCTTTTAATATTCTACTTAAATCAAGCTTTTCTAACTTCATGATCTGGCTCGGTCTAGAAACCCGAATACTTTACTTATTACTTGTTCAAACAAAGAATTATTTTGTCTTTGCAACTTTTTTTTAAGAGGTTTTGACCAAGCAGAAAGAATCACCCATTTACCCTTTTCATTTTTTTTAGCAACTACTTCAACTTTTTGGTCACCCCAAGTTCGCTCATACACCCATCCACCACGACTTTCCGAAAATCTGCTATTCTGGGGGCTACTCCATGTCGCCCATGCGTCACCTTGCCTTATTCCACGCTCTTTTAATCTTTCCAATATGTGATTAGTCCAAATGACTCCACCGTAGTTTGGGTCCATTAAAATGAGGGCAAATTGTATTCTGAAACAAACATACTTTCAAAACTTTTCATAAACTGGTCCAGGGGTTCGGCACCCGATGGTGCGCTAATATTCAAATCTTTACCGTGATTAGTCAGAAGCATTACAATTGCAACATCAAACTGCTGCGAGTTTCCTAGTATCGAAAGAGGGTCATCGTTAATTACCCCTCCGCTTGAATAACCTGTTCCGCTATCCAAGATAGTTGACATTGAAACTTTTGTGATATAAAAACTACTTCCATCCACCCACAAGTCAACCTTCAAATCTTTCAAAAATTCTGATGCTTTATAATCAGAAGGCTTGCTTCCGTTTTTCTCAAATTCACTTAACTTTTCCATTATGTAATCAAATAACTCACTGTTTGGTTGGAAATGGAATTTGTATGACTTTTTCCCGTCAAGAGATTCCTCAGTCATCTCAAGGTTACTTAGCACTTTCTCCTCCAAAATTAGTTCTAAACTCTTTTGGATTTCCTCTTCCATCGAAGGTGTCGCACCTTGAGTGCTAATGCCGGAGTCCACCCCCAGTAATTCATCTTTGTTAACTTCGATCCACCTTCCCAAAAAGGGGGACACTTGATCATTTGATATACCAATAAAGCTTAAAATTAATGATGGCACTTTATTTACACGCAGGTAAGATTTATCATTGATACTAATAATGTCCATGTTAAACTCCTTTAGGACAGTCAAATTCAATTTTGTTTTAAGGTTATCCAAATCTCTGTAATCAAGATCTCCCATAAACTGCATGTCAATACTTCCAAGTCCCAACATTGAAAAACTTCCGGAACTTAAAGCCACTGAAAGATTAAAACTTACCGAATCTACATTTTTCTGCGCATCATAAGCTTTTTCTAAAACGTACCTTGGAGTTTTGGGTGTAAATGGCAAACCCTGGACTAACGAAGCTATAGACTTTTGTAAATTTTTGTTTCCTAAATCCACTCTTTCATAAGCTACCGCATAAAGCCCTCCCCCGGCCAATAAAAGCAAGGCAAAAAATAAAATCAAACCAATCGGAAATACTTTAAAACCTCTTCTTTTCTGTGAAAATTCTCCAACGCCAAACCCCTGGTTTGATGGGTTTTGATCCGAAGGCAAGGGTTGAGTTACAACATGAGGTAGTTCTGCTATATCAGAAGGAACCTGGTCAAGCTTCATGTCCTCAGGGACACCTTGTGAAAGATCATCCAAGTTAGGATTAGATTTTTGACTGGTATTGTTAGAATTGTTGTCCATTAAACCAAAGCCTTTAAAAAGTATAACAAAATTTTCACCACTTTGTCTGCAACTAAAACATTCACCGCGGTTTGAACTTTGCGACTATGTTTATCGTCCATATCTCACATTATAGCATCGACCACCTACCGCTTTTCTGATAAAATTCTTCTATATGCTTAGCCAACTAAATTTAAGCGTCTCAAATATTAAGCTAAAAAAACTTCTTATTACCGACCTCAAAATCGCCGAAAGTACAATAAATAAGTATTTAGATGAAATCACTTTAAACATAATTCTCAAAACACTTCCAAACGAAGACAGATTACAATTTTATAATTTATCCGAAAAAGATACTGTATTAGCAAAAGAGTTTATTAATGCCAAAATTCCAAATTTGGAAGAGCTTCTTGTCCAAAGAGTCCAGGAAGATTTAGGTACAAACCAATGACCGAAGCGTCATCTTCTCCAAACGTAACATCCGAGAACCTAGAATCCTTTGCCGCAATTCACGGATTGGAAAACCGTGTTATTACTTTAACCGACCAAGCAGCGACTGATAATAATAACAGGTTTCTTAATGATTTAAAATCCAGAGTTGAAAAAGCAAAACAAGAAATTTCACTTGCTCTCCATCAACTCAAAAGGACAGCTCGAGAAACATTTTCTTTTCAATCAAGGCAAGCGGCAATGCAAAAAGTAATGTCTTTAATGGCCGCAGGTGTAGCAACCGTCAGTTCCGGAGACCTTACAACCGCTAATTACCGTCCTACCACAAATTCCTCAAACAAAAACGAATTGCGGGTTATACCCACTGAAGATCCTTTTCTTCCAACTTCAAGGAAAAAGGAAGGAAGAACAGAAAAACCAGTAAAAAAACCGGCAAATCTAGACCGATTGTATTTACAGCCAATGGATGTTCTCTACCAAAGATTTGACATCCCCAACCGAACGGACGACAACCCAAGTAATATTTGTGCACCAATGTCGGCTGATGTCTGGAATAATTTGGATTATGATGGAAAACCGGACATTCGCCTTGCGCCCAGCCAATTTTTCAAGCGAAATGGTAAAGAATACGCTAAACTTTTATCGCAAACACATAGGGCAGATAAAGGTTACGCTCGTACAAATATTAAGCTCGCTGTCGCAAGTGGAAATCTAAAATTAAAGGTTGGAGATTTTTTGTATCTATTCGGCAATAGTCCTATTCCAGACAAAGACATCGGGCACCTTATTGTCGTGTCCGAAATTGACGACGAAAGCAGAGCCTATGCTTACTCTAACGAACCCAATGCCCAAGGTGGCTACAGCATAGAAAAAGTCCTATTAGTCGACCCAGAAGATCCTAAAAGTGGAATGTTATATTCTTGGGGAAATGGTGGAAAATTTGGCGTAGACGGCTTTTATCACTATAAAGCCATTACCGGACCTAATCCACATCCTGGGGTTGATAGTCAGTTCTAATACAAGTTAAAGTAAAGAATATGAAAATAAAACTGCCCAGGTTAAATCTTCGTAAAATCATCAAGCCTGATAAACACTTGCCGATAATAATTGTTCTGGTAGTTTTTGTCGTCGCGGGCTACTACCTTTCAAACACTAAAATATCATCCCTACAAAATATTATTCAAAATCTAAATAATCAAGAAGATCAGAATCTAGTCGAACTGGAAAAAATTGGCAAGGAACTGGAGAATTTGAAAAACCAGGACCAAATAAAGATTAACGAAGACCTTGAGTCGAAAATAACTAGTATAGAAACTACTTACAAAAAAGCGGTTACGGTTTACGAAGAACTCCTGGATCTTAAATCCCAAACAACAAAGACAGCCGATTTGGACAAAGCATTTTCAGAGTCTCTAACTCTTCTTTCCAAACAAGATTACGACCAGGCTGACAAAAAACTTTCCGATTTGACGAAAAGTATTTCGGATGAAAATTCAAAGATTGCAGCAGCATTTACAATTCCCGCAAATGTACCTGAAAATAACTCCCCGCCAGGTGCCGGATATAGTAAACAAAGTGTATCAAGCGATGTCGGAAGTTTTTTAGTTAGCATGATTGCCGCAGATATCGGATCTACCAAAGTAATAGTGGATACAGCGTCAGACTCCGACTGCTCGGACAACTGCCCTGTACTCCCACTGGCAACATACGTCTCGCGAAATGGCGCATTTGCCGGAGTCAACGGGACATATTTTTGTCCGGCAAGCTATCCTAGTTGCGCAGGCAAAACCAATACCTTCGACTTACTCGTTATGAACAAAAACAAGTATTACTTTAATTCAGCAAACAACGTTTATAGCAACAACCCTGCAGTTATTTCTGGAAACGGTTATATAAGATTTGTGTCAACTGCTCGGGAGTGGGGACGCGATACTGGTGTTGACGGAGTTATATCTAACTACCCATTGCTTGTCCAGGGAGGGAACATCACTTTTGGAGGCGATGATGATCCCAAGAAAGGCAGCAAAGGTTCACGAAGTTTCGTAGCTAACAAAGGAAATTCTGTTTATATAGGCGTAGTTCACAATGCAACAGTTGCCGAGTCCGCAAGGGTAATGAAAGCGCTGTCGATGGAAAATGCTTTAAATCTTGATAATGGTGGGTCAACTGCTCTTTGGTCCGGAGGTTACAAAGTCGGCCCCGGTCGCGACTTGCCCAACGCAATTTTATTTGTGAGAAAATAATTTGAGTAGATTATGTTTTATTTTCCTTGGAAAAAAATTTAATCTATTAAAGTCCTCGAATTTTATCCATTCCAAATGATAGCTATTATCTTCACAATTTGCTTCTGCCTCCTCACCACCGAGAATTGCATTTCCATTATTTACTTCACACAAAAAGTATGGAAATTCCTGCCCACCGGCGGTTTTTTCGTAAAACATCAATGTTAATTTTTGCGAGTTTAATCCTGTCTCCTCTTTAACTTCCCTTTTTACAGCTTCTTCCGCAGTTTCCCCATTTTCAATCCCTCCCCCCGGTAAAACCCAGTACTCGGCACTATTTTTCCGTCTATGGATTAATAGAATTTTCTTTTTTCTCAAAATAATTGCTGATGATCTAATCCTTGCCATTCAGATTTTTCGATGGTTGGTACACATTATATTACTACAGACTATCCCTGGAAGCTCTTTTTCGCCAAGCCTATCAACGATAAATATTGTGTCCCCAGTAGATCGGTTTCCTAGACGCAATCTTTCAAATAAAGTTGTTGGTTTTCTTGTAAAACGGAGGCAACCAAGTGTAAACGTACTATCTTCCCTATCAACAACATCCGGAATATCTAAGAACACACCCGCATCACAATTACTAACGTTTGCATTTTCTGCCGTCATTTAGATAGAATTTTAACCCACTCATTAACCGAAAGTAAATGGAAAAAACATTGATCAGATGGATATCTCCTACAAAGAGTAGAAATTGTTAAACCCTACTTGCAGGCAATAAGATTAGTTTGAAACTTGAATTTCCCGCGAGTGACCTCCAGAAGTGCCATCCCAATCAAACCCCTCGCCCGTGTAATGATATTGAACATCAACCCTAAATTGCCCAGGGTGCATACCAGGAGAAGTATAAGTGTAGTTAGGTTGTTTAATCACTTCATTTAATTGACTACCCCAGTTGGGTGGCAAAATACCCTGGCACGATCCTGTCGGTTTAATTTTAACTATCCAATCCCCCACCAACGGTTTACTGTCTTTTTCCTTTAGGGTAATTGTTATCGTTGCCAAACCTGCAGTCGGATCAAATTTGGAGCATCCACCTGATACCACTGTCGCTACCGGTGTAGGTGTTATAGTTTTAACCGGCATTACAGTTGGTTTAAGAGTAGGCTTGGGGGTCGGTTTGGGAGTTGGGGTGGTAGTGGGTACCAGTGAGAAAGTCGATTCAATCGCGGGCGCAGGTGTTGTGCCAGGTGTAGAAGTTAAAGAAGAAAAAACTACTGCGGTAATTACAACCACAGCAACAATCATAATAACTGATAAAAAAGCGATCCCTCGCCTCATATATTTTTTATAGTACAAAAGTACAAACTACTCAACCGCATCTTGTTATACTTCAGTCGTGAATAAGATCAGGTTCACGACTTCTGAGACAGAAGTACACCCTTTCGATAACTTTGTCACGACAAACACAAAATATTTACTTCTTGGCATAAAAAAATAATTAGTTTATACTTATCGAAATAAATATGAATAGGGTAGTACACTTTGAAATCCAAGCTGATGACCCAGAGAGGGCAATGAAATTCTACAAAGACGTCTTCGGCTGGGATTTTCCCCAGTGGATGAAAGAACCGCTGTACCACGGAGTAATGACAGCCCCAACGGCTAGCCGCGAACCAGGTATTAACGGAGGCTTACTGAAACGGCCTGCCAAAACTCCGCCTCCAATGTACGGTACAAACGCCTATGTCTGCACTATAGAGGTTGAAGATTTTGATAAAATAGCTAAAAAAATTGAGGGGGCCGGCGGCAAGGTTGCTTTGCCCAAACATGCAATCATGGGAATTGCATGGCAAGGGTACTTTACTGACACCGAAGGAAATACTTTTGGCATCCACCAGCCGGACAAAAACGCAAAATAGTCGTGAAAAACATACTTGACAGACGCCTGAATTCAATCTACATTCAATTAATAGTTTAAAATGTCCTCAAGAAATAAAAACAATCTAAGCAAACTATTTCCGCTTGCAGTAGTTGCATTTGGAGTCGTTACAATAACGGCAATTAGCTTATCTAGCCGACGACCTCAATATTCAAACACCGAAGCAAAAGCAAAAGCAATTTGTAACTCAAAATACAATCCAACGATAAAACCAGATGAATTCACAACCAAAATCACAAATAAATATACGTCTTTACCTGTTGGAAGAAAACTAACTTATGAAGAACAAACCGTAGATGGCACTGAAAAAGTAGAAATAACTATCGATGGTCAAACTAAAAAAGTTATGGGGGTTACTACTTTAGTATATAGAGATAAGGTTTGGCTAGATTCCAATGAAGACGGGAAATATACCGCAAAAGAGATAATTGAGGATACAAAAGATTATGTTGCACAACATAAAAACACAAGAGACCTTTGGTACTTTGGCGAAGATGTCAGTAACTATGAAGATGGAAAATTTTTGAATAATGATGGAAGCTGGCTTGCTGGCAAAGATGGAGCAAAACCAGGCATTTGGGTAAAGCAAAGCCCTAAAGTTGGTGAAACTTACTTACAAGAGTGTTATAAAGGAGAAGCAGAAGATACTGTCGAAATAGTCTCTCTTGATACCAACGTTAAACTCAAAGAATTTGGTACATTAAAAGATTGTTTAAAAACTTATGACTATACACCTTTGGATGCTGAGTCAAAAGAATTTAAATATTACTGTCCCAGTCTTGGAGCAAGGGTGGCTACAGAAAATATTTTGACAGAAGAAAGAGCAGAATTGGTGGGACTGCAAGATAGTAAGAAAAACAACGACGATGACGAAGACGAAGATGACGATGAGGATGATTGATAATCGCAATCGAGTTTAAATCACTCAATAACTTCATTACTTCCGACCCTAACAAATTTGTGATATTCTAATTTAGATAAATTTGTTATGAGATACGAATACTTAATTTCTCTCGTCCTTCTTTTATTAATTGCCGTCTGTCTCAAATTTAAATATAAAATCTCTGTTTTTAATTCTACGAAAGAAATTGTCACGTTTTATTCAGTAATTTTTGTCATTGGCACAATATGGGATAATTTTGCAGTATGGAGAGGTCATTGGTATTATCCCGGAAAGGGCATAATGGGTATCTTTGTAGGGCTTATTCCCATAGAAGATTATATTTTTGCAATAGTCACAAGCTACACAGTCTTAGTTCTTTATAAAACAATCCAAAAAGTCTATCAATAGTAAAACTATTCTAATTTCCTAAAACACTAGAGATTATAGATAAACACAATCTTTCTATAAAATGGAGGATTATTATAATATATCTCTATTTATAACTCGAGGCACCCCCGAATATCTTTGACGAAGAATACGAGAAGATTAAGAAATTATAGACTGACCCATCCAACCAGATATTTTTGTGTAAAATACTTATATGAAGAGGGGTAAGAAAGACCATATCCCAAAAGTCGGCATTGGAATAATGATCCTCAAGGATAAAAAAGTTTTACTCGCCAAAAGAAAAGGTTCTCATGGTGAAGGAGAATTTGCTTTCCCTGGTGGCCATTTAGAGTTTGGAGAATCTTTTGAACAGTGCGCCAGAAGAGAAACTAAAGAAGAAACTGGTATTGAAATTGACAATGTTCGTTTTCAATTCCTAGCCAATGTCAAAAAATACGTTGGGAAGCACTATGTGCACGTCGGCCTGTTAGCTGACTGGAAATCCGGTGAAGCTAAAGTTTTAGAACCAGATTATAGTGAAAGTTGGAATTGGTATTCATTAAATAATTTACCAAGTCCAATATTTGAGATGTGTAAACTATCTTTCGAAAGTTTAAAGACTAAAAAAATTTATTTTGATTCCTAACGAAAATATCCTAACCTGTTCTACTCATATCTACTCTCCTACCCCATCCAATTTTTGATATATACTTCGTTATATCAAGATTGACGAGATATGGCATTAAATAGAAAAGAAATTTAGAAACTTTTGGAAACCGAAATTGGGATTAATTACTCTTCACTTACAAATTTCTTTGATATAATCAAATGTAATGGAAACAGTTGCTGTTATTTCCAAAGTGCAAAAGGGTTTTATTGCTGCCATAGGTCTTTCAATCGTGATAGTTATTGTTTCGCTAATAGGAATAAATTCCCAAACTAGGGAAAGCTCCTCCCCCGAAGCAAACGAGCAGAAACCGTTTGAACCGGTGACAGAGGTAACCGAAAATTTCTACCTGCGAATTTCTGGAGATCTATTCAAAACAGAAACAGGTTATCGACTGGATGAGGGATTTATTCCATCATTGGCGCAAACGCTTCCTAAAGACCAGGCTCAAACTCCATATTCAATTGTCGCTACCGATATAGATGGTTCACAAAAAACTTATTATTCCTTAGCAAAGTATTGCGCACCCACAGGCTCTGACTATTGCATTGGTAAAGATGCATTGTTAATGCCCATAGGTGAAAGGTCTTTTTGGGAGCCGACAACTATCCTCATTACCAATGTCACTCAGTCAATAGAAATCCGAGTCCAGAATAAGACTATAAAAACATTTCAAAAAGTTGGGAGAGGACCTTCGATATTATCGTTTTCTAAAAAAGAGGCTAAACAAAAATTGTACGGAGAGGAGCGAAGCGGTATCGATGTCACTTGGGAAATAGAAGATGGCAATAACGGAAGATCATGGCCTTTACTTGAATATATGACCAATGAGGAAAGCTGGCAACCTTTGTATGCATTTCTTGACCCTAAAAAGTATCGCTCGTATTTTATAGACCCTAAAAGTAATATTCACACAACTTTAGATGTTATTACTTTACGGTTGCTGGTAACAGACGGGTTTTTCTTAGCACAACAGAATCTGGAACCTATTCCACTAACAATCGAGGATAAAAAAATTACCTTAAGTTTAAGTGGTGTGACTCATGGTGGGATTCGAACAGTAGGCCAAAACACTAATATTGATGTTCGTTTTATGGATCCTGAAACAGGAATTGGATGTAACGGCCAGGGCTGTGCTTTTGAAGGAAGTGAACCAAGATACAAAGTGACATGGTTTTCAAGTAAACAAAATATTTGCGAGGGGGACGTTTACAACGGAGTATTGATGTATACTTATAAAAAGGTAGGCGAACACAAGATCGGAGTAAGAGTGGAGCATGCGAAAAAGCCGGAAATTAATGCAGAAATTTCGGCTACGGTAACGGTTGAACCGTCGTTGTTTCCCCTTACGGATAACAGCCCAAATTGTAGTTACTGATCTGTATTTGACCCACCCCAACCAACTTTTGTAACATTCTTAAAACCAAGAAATGGTAGGAAGAAATTGCTGCTATTGTTGAGTAACTTTAACTCTGCCCCAACTCACTTTATTCCAAATCCTTTCATGAAATAAGTATAAAATAGTGCTTGACAGATTCGAGAATATCATTACACCCAGGGCAACGTCTAATTTCTTTGTTATCCAATAAACAATAACACTGTCGGCAGTCAATATCAGTGCGCGAAAAGTTAAAGCTTTAACTAATGAACGATGAGAGCTTTCTCTTGCATACATTTTTGAGTATTGTACATGAGACATAAATCTATTTCAACGCATTTCATGGCTGTAACTTATTCGAAGTATCTGCCTTTTAATTTATATAAAACAAGAAACCCGGCTACAATTGCGGCCAGGTTCAAAGCTATATTTCGGGAACTCAGTAAGTTATCCGTCAGGATATAAGTCGGCAACCCTATTACCAGGCTCGCAATTGCGCTTCCAGCCAGAAACTGTTTTAGGTTAAGGTTAATAATTCCTGCGAAAAATGATATCGCCTCCACAATAGTTCCACCGCCGGCAATCTTAAAAACGGCCACAGACTCAATCTCCCTTCCCTTTCTAACTTTCAACTTTGATATTTTATTTGATATTGTGTCTCCGAAAATTTTCTTAACAATAGTTATTCCCCATTTTCTACCCATGTAGTAGTTTGCTGTGGCGCCAATCATGGCTCCGATGAAGTCAGCCGCAAATGCCGCCTGCCAGCCGATTACTACTATAGATCCCCAAGTAATAAGGCCTCCTGGAATCGGCGGAAAAATCAAACCCATTATCTTCGCAGCGACAATAAAGATGAAATAGACAGCCAAATTTTGCTTGGCCCAAATAATAAAGCCATTGAGCGCCCCGGAGCTGTAAAGTAAATACCCCCCGAGGACAAAAATAAAATAGACTCCAACCATCAATGCCGGTCCAGTGAATCTCTTTACCACAGTCTAAAGTCTAATATAATTTACCCATGACTGAAAGAATACGAATGATAAGACACTTACTTTAAAGACAAAGAGGACTTGGAAGTGGTAAAATTAACGATAGGCATGGATGTAGAAGAAAATGTCACGACAGTTCAAAAGGTAAGCCCATTAGCAGAAACGGCGGCATATCTTGAAGCCATTGGAAGCACTTTGGAACCCGATGATCCCGTGGTCCGAAACCCCGGAAAAACAAGAGCAGAATTGATGACAGATCCAGAAATTGAAAAATGGTTAAAGGATAACCAGGCAAGAATTGACAAATATAGACCAATAGTAGAAAGCGAAGGTAGTACAGCAGGAAACGCGGCAAAAAGTTTCCTTAAGGTCTGTGAAAATGATCGCAAACTCACAATCGAATATTTAGCTAAAATAGGAAGACTCCCGGAAGCTTTGCAAGAAGAGTTGGCGGTAACAGGATAGTCTTCTCTGTTGAAAGTTGTTAATCATTGGTACTAAACTGAAATTGTGACTAAATGGACCAAAGATTACATTAGGGTCAAAAATAAGGCTCCGAAAATCTCTCACGAGCCGCCAATAGTTGATTTCAAAGTTAGAAATCCTATTACCTATATCAAGAATTGGTGGAAAAAAATAATCGGAAACGAGGGCGTAGAAATAAAAATAAAGGTCAGGCCCATTACTACACTTCTTATCGTAGCCTTAGTTCTTACAGGGACGTACGGTCTTGGCGTAATTACTGCATTTTTGGCCAAAGTTCCCATGATTAAAGACGTCCTTCCCACCCCCATTCCTTTACAAACACCGCAACCAACCACAAATCCCTGGAAGGAAACTGCATTTTCCGGAATCTTAAGGTATTCATCTGTTACGGGTAAATACTATCTTACAACCACTTCCGCTGAAGCAATTACTCTGGAAGTTCCCCCAACTGTTGATGCAGCGCGACTTGTGGGCAAAAAAATTTTCGCTGTCGGAAAATATAATATAACAACTGATATTTTAATTATATCCGATATAACAGGACTGGTAATACTTCCCGCGTCTACCCAACCAATACCGACCTTCACCCCTTCTCCAACACCAACTTTGACAAGCGAATTAATTTCAGGCTAAAAATTTAGTATAATTAGGTTTGTAGCATTGCCCGGTCGGCTAACGGTAGGCCAGATGGCTCTGAACCATCTAATCCACGTTCGAATCGTGGCTGGGCAGCCAGTAAGAAGAAGAAAGCCGTTTGGAGGTAGCGCTTTCCGCGCCCGCCTCCGCGGAAAGCGCGTCAAATCCGCCTTTTTTGAAACTTGCGGACAGCCGCCGGAAAAAGAAGAAAGAAAAAAACGCAGAAATTTTAAAGAACTTTTTATACAATCACATCCCAATCATCAAGGTAACTAGAGACATCTTCTGCTTTAGTCCTATCTGTGGGCAGACAAATATTTACAATTTTTTCATTTAAGGAAATGCATATTGAAAAATCTTTACTATCCTTATCAAATACGATTAGTTTTTTATTAATAAGCTCATGCATTTTTTGATAAGGAAGGAAGAGTATATTTTTCCTTTGTCCATGTTGAAGTACGAAAACATAAAACATATTACTGCTCTGATTTTTCGAAAAAGAACTGGTTGTTATAGGGATGGTTCTGCTTGATACTTTATCAAAAGATACATTTTTAACTTGAAAATAGAACGTCTTACTTTCCTTAATTGCAATTACGTCCACGCCCAAGTCGACAGGTAATAAACTTGCATTATAGCCCCTATACATCAATTCAGCCACGATGTATGTTTCTCCAGCTCTTCCCCAAAATAGCGGTTTATTTAAAAAATCTTTTATTAATATTTCTTTATCCTCTTTAATGGGTTGCATTTTTGTTTCGTTTTTTGCCAATTCGTAGGCTTTCTGGATACCGTTCCTACCAAATCTTTTATTAAAAATTACTTCTGAATATTTTCCATCACGTCTAATATCAAAAACTGTTGGTCTTTTCCCAATTTTTTTACTAAAATTTAGGATGTAACTTAATAATTCTTTGTCTGATGTACTCATCTTTTCTGCCAGTGGGGTTGGTTGAAGTCCTGCCTCTTTTAACGCACTTGCTAACCCAGAGAAGTGTACTCTTAAGTGATACTCTAGTCCTTTAATAGACCGAATCTCCTTTTGTGTTAGTCGAGGAGTTCTTAACTTAATAGCTAATTCTTTAAGCCTGTTTAAAGCTTCGTCTTTTGTCATGGCCATTTTCAAGTCGTAGAGATAGAAATTTATAGTGATTATAAAATGGATTATGTTTCAACGTCAAGGGCTTATGTAAGCTATGAAAAAACTTTTTCTGTGTTAAAATGTATTTAATCTAATAAAATTAGGATCCGGAGGTTAAAATGAAAAAAATAATAATCTTAATGTTTCTAATAATGTTTACACCGTTTTCTGTACAAGCAAAACAATACAACTGGGAAAATGTTGTTGTTACAGAGGCAAACACGGCTTTTGTGCCTGATCTCGCCTTTGGCGGAGGTAAATTTGGAGTGCTTTATCACGATAGCCGTAACGGCAATACTGAAATCTATTTTAATTTTATCAAGAAAAACGGAGAGAAAATTGGAAATGATATTAGAATCACGAACGATCCAAGTGATTCTATGGACCCTAATGTTGTTTGGAACGGCACGGATTTTGGTATTTTTTGGCGTGATTCCTGGAAACTTTACTATGCGAGAATTTCGACAGGCGGAAATATCATTTTAGACAAAACTTTAATTATCGAGGGCGGGGTTCATCCCTCGGTAGTTTGGAATCAAAAGGCAGAAGAATATGGCCTCGCATGGTGGGGAGATGAAGACACGGATCCTACGCCAGGAGGAGCAAGATTTGTAAGGTTAGATCGTGAAGGTAATAAACTTAGTCAATTAATACCTTTAAATTCTGTAAATGGAGGTGGATATTATCGGCCAAGAATTGACACCGACGGTTATGGATATGGAGTTTCTTGGTCAGACATGAGAACCTGCAGTGGTGCATGCCGTGAAGTAGTGTTTGCTTATGTGAACGAAAACGGAGAAAAAGTAGGTACCGATGAGGTTTTAACTTCTACGGGAGCGGAACACCTTAATGCAATGGTTTGGAATGGAAATGAATTTGCAATAATAACTTATGGTAATGCCGGCATTTCTTTAACTAGAGTGCATAAAGACGGAACTTTATTACAATTTTCACCTCTCACGGGTAATCCTCCTTTTAATAATAATATGGGTTTAGCTTGGGATAAAGATCATTATATTCTTAGTACCATAGGAGTATCCATTACGGGAGATAATGATATTTTAGTTGCAAATTATGGTCGAATAGGTAATATAATTGGTGAATATATTACAATCTCCACTTCCAATTTACAGGATTATTACCCAAGTAAACCAGTCATAGCCGGTGGCGATATTGCAGTTTCATGGGTAGCAAACCTTTATGAGTCTAATCAAAATATATCTTTTGCCAAAGCCCATAACTCACAGCAATAAACAAAAGTAAAGAATCTTCAATAAAATATATATTTGTAATTCTTAAAAATGTTGTACGTTTAGTACATATTTAAGATTCTTTGGATTTAACATCTCCATCAATAAGCGATTGCGGAGTAATCGCAAAATCGGACGTGCAAAAAATAGCGGAGGCGCGGCGGGTGGGGGCGCCGCGCCGGAGCAAGCGAGGCCGAAGGCCGAGCTAACACATTGAAGTTCGACATTTTTGATAAACGGCCAGCAAATCAATAATAGCCTTGAAATTTGCCACCAAACTCGGACAGTTCGAACCTTGTTAAAATATTAAAAGAAAACCACGGATGGGATTGGTTTTATGAATAAACAAATTTTGATAAAATATGCCTATGATTAAAGTTATTACATTTGATTTGGACGGAGTTTATTTCCCAAACGGAAAGGCTAATTTTATTTCTGCCTTAGGAAAACTTGGTATCAGTGAAGATGAAGTCAAAAGAGTATTTCTTAAATCTCCCCAGATGAACCAACAATATAAAAACGGAAAAATGACTGATGAGAAGTATTGGTCTTGGGCTGTTAAAGAATGGAGGCTAGATAAACCTTGGCAGGAGATAGTAAAACTGATGATTGATGGCTATGATGTAAACGAAAGCGTAGTTGCTACTGTAAAAAGTTTAAGAGAGAAAGGTTACAAAACAGCCATTTGCTCTAATAATTTTCCAGCAAGAGTCAATGGTTTACAAGAAAAATTCGGTTTCCTGAATAATTTTGATATAGCCGTTTTTTCGTATGAAGTTGGAGTAAATAAACCCGACAGAAAAATATTTGAAACTCTTGCTAAGAAATCTCAAGTAGAACCATCTTCAATTGTGTTCGCTGACGACAATCCCGATAATCTGATTGGAGCTAAAGAAGTTGGAATAACAACTTTCCTTTATGAAGGATTTGATAAATATCTTGAACAACTTAAAAGTGTAGGAATTGATGTATGAATACAGAACTGGAAATGATACCTATGAAAAGTTTTAGTTTTGAAGGTAAAGAATACCCAGTTTCTTTCGTGGAAACAATGCAGGTAGCAGAGGGAGTTGAGTGTGATGCTTATACCTTTGATGGTGATAAGACCAAAGATTTAGGAATAATTAGAATTAAACCTGGCAGTAAAACCCCACTACAGAAAGTTCTCAAGGGAGACAGAACTGTTGAGGGTTATATTTCTGGAGAGGGAAAACTTACTGTTACTAAAGCTGACGGCAGCAAACAAATTTATGAGGTTACAGAGGATTTGAAAGAACCTGTTGTAGTTACAGTAGCCATTGATGAGCATATGCAATGGGAAGCAGACCCCGAAAGCAATCTAAGGGCTTATGAAATTTGTTTTCCGCCTTATGAAGGCGGAAGATATGAGAATATCGAATAATTTACTCCATTAAACTTAGGTTATAATATAAAGGTGAAATGAAAACAATTTTGGTTGATGCAGTGGACGCGTTTGTTATTGAAGGTGAAGGTACTTTCAAAGAAATGCAAGATTTGCTTGAAACCTACCCAAACAGGAAAATTATTTTGACAGGGGCAAATGATGAGCAGTTCAAATTATTTGGTTTGGATAAAATGCCCTATGAAGTTTTTACACTCAAACACAATCCTGAAAAAACCGACCCAAGATATTTCAAAACTTTGCTTAAAAAGTTCAATCTGAGAGCTGGTGAAGTGGTTTATTTCGAGCATAATCCAGAGGCAGTAAAAAGTGCCCAATCTGTAGGTATAACATCATATTATTACGACCCTGACAAAAAGGATTTAGACTCTCTGAAAATTTTCATTGATAATAATCTCTAAGAAATCTGAACTAAGTTAAAATTAGGAATGGTTATTGATTCGGATGTTGTTGTAAAATATGTTCGAATAGCGTCCACGGTTCGCAGCCATTCGACTCCCCACAGTCGCTCAGGGCTATAGACCTATAAGAATGTCGGGTGGTGAGTAAAGTCGAACCATGTATTTTGTCTATATTATCCGGACTTCTTCTAACACTTTATACGGAGGTCAAACAAACAATCTTGAAAAAAGGATACAAGAGCACAAAAATAAAACCAGTAAATCTGCAAAATATACCCGGTATTTTTCTTCTTTAAATCTGGTTTATAACGAGGAGTACAAAACCCGGAAAGGGGCCATGCAAAGAGAGGTTCAACTTAAAAAGTGGCCACGAGCCAAGAAGGAAACTTTGATTTTGGGAAACTTAGATTTACTAAAAAAGTTCTAGTAAGATACTTAGCTTAACAAAGTTATTCTATACCCTATAGTTGCTTGCATTGTTGGCTTATTCGTAGTACAATAGTTTTGTATTAGCAGATTGAAGTGATAAATCTGCTTAAATTTGAGCGTGCTTTGAGTTTCACAAGATAAAGATGCCCTTAGTTTATTAACTGTTTAATTCGTATCTTTTCTCCGTTATTCATAAGTACATCTTCCTTATTTAGGCAGTTTTGTCCCTTCGATTTGTTTAATCTTTAAACTTATGCAGAGGCAATTTAATCAAAAAAAGAGAGACGGAAACAATTTTAACCGTTTCGGCAGTATTTGCCTTCGTGCCAGAACAAGGGTTAGATCTTTTGACCCCACAAACCTAATTAATACGCCCCAAGATAGAAAGGATACCGAGAAATATGCCATATCGTATACCTTTTCCGACTTTCAAGTCTCCGATAAGTTGAAGGAAAATATACTACAAAAAGGATATAAAACCCCAACACCAATTCAAGACCAGTCAATTCCATTTATTCTTGAAGGACGAGATTTAATTGGAATTGCCAATACGGGAACCGGGAAAACTGCAGCATTTTTAATTCCATTAGTAGATAAGGTTTTAAAAGATAGAAACCAAAAAGTAATTATTATTACACCAACTCGTGAATTGGCATTCCAAATAAGAAAAGAGTTTCTTGATTTTTCAAAAGGTCTTAATATTCACTCTGCTCTTTGTATTGGTGGAACAAATATTAAAAGACAGAAAGATGATCTAAGAAGAAATCCAAATTTTGTAATTGGGACACCTGGAAGAATCGAAGATCATATAAGATCAAGAAGTTTAATTCTTTCAAATTTTGGTTCAGTTGTTCTTGATGAGGTAGACCGTATGGTTGATATCGGATTTATTAAAGACGTTAACAACATTATTTCCCTGCTTCCCAAAGTCCGGCAATCGCTTTTTTTCTCGGCAACAATTAATGGCGGGGTAAGAAAAATTTTAGAAAGATTCGTACAAAATCCTGTTACTGTATCGGTTAAAACAAAAGAAGCACCGGAAAACATTATCCAAAGTACAATTAAAGTTTTTGATTCTGGTATGAAAGTGGACAAACTTCACGAACTCCTTATTCAAAAAGAGTTTGAAAAAACTCTCGTCTTTGGAAGAACAAAACACGGTGTACAAAGACTTTCAAATGAACTTGTTAAAAGAGGCTTTAAGGCGGATGCTATCCACGGCAATAAGAGGCAAAGCCAAAGAATCAGGATATTGGAGAAATTTAAAAGAAACGAAATTAGGATTCTTATAGCAACCGATGTTGCTTCAAGAGGACTGGATATTCCTAATGTCAGTCATGTTATCAACTATGACTTACCTGAGTCTTATGAAGCGTATATCCACAGAATTGGTAGAACAGGAAGGGCAGACAAAAAAGGTATTGCACTAACCTTTGTTGATTAAAACATTTTTTACATCCGTTGGATTTGACCTTTTTTCGTAATCCGTCAGCCAAACAGGGTACTCTAGTGATTGAGATGCTTCAAAAATCCAAATATACCTTTTATCTATAATAATGAAGTGGTCTTTTTGATATAATGGCTTCGTCTTCATACTCTTTTTGAAACAGAGTAAGCTTAAAGGAGTTTTAATAATGTTAAAAATCAAAGACGAGGGAATAATTTTAGAGAAAACAAATCTGGAATTTGAAAATAAGGCTGTTTTGAACCCGGCCTGTATCCAGGTGGATGACATGACCCACATGTTCTATCGGGCAATTAACCATAATGATATTTCTTCCATAGGTTATTGCCAGCTTGTCGATAATAAAGTTGTAAAAAGACTTAAGGAACCAGTTCTTTTTCCGGAATATGATTATGAGGAAAAGGGTGTAGAAGATCCAAGAATTACTCTTTTAGAAGGAACATACTACCTTTTCTACACTGCCTATGACGGCAATAACGCTCTCATTGCCTACGCCACCAGTAAGGATCTTATTCATTTCACTAAACATGGAATTATCTCACCGAAAATATCCTACGATAAAGCTGAGGATATTTTTCGCGAGTCAAAAGTTAGAGAGAGGTACAGGATGTTTGAAATGTTCTACAAAGAAGTGGTTGGAAAGGACATCTTGCTATTTGAAAAGGATGCCTCACTTTTCCCCAGAAAATTCGGTGGCAAGTTTGTTCTTCTCCACCGAGTTTTACCCGGGATTCAAATTATTAAATTTAACGATTTCTCTGAACTTACTGAAGATCGTTGGCGCGATTATTTTAAGAATTTGGGTGATTTTGTTGTGTTTGATCCTTTTTATTGGTTTGAAAACTACAAAATTGGCGGTGGTTGTCCTCCCATTGAGACAAAAGACGGGTGGCTCATTATTTACCACGCAGTGGAGGATACGCCTTTAGGAAAAATCTACCATGCTACTGCTGCACTTCTTGATCGTAAAAATCCCCTGAGAGTTTTAGGACGATTAACTGAACCTCTGTTTTCCCCAAAGGCTCCCTGGGAAAAAAGTGGCATTACGAATAATATCGTCTTTCCTACTGGAGCGGTAGTAAGAAATGGAAGACTTTATATTTTTTATGGAGCCGCTGACACGGTAATTGCCGCGAAATCTATTAACCTCACAGAGCTATTGACTAAACTCAAGAAAAATCCGCTAAAGCCATGAACAAATTTTGACTACTAGATCCCAATCAATTCGACTTTTTGATTTAGGGAACGAACTCGTATATAATTTGGGAAATCCCTCCACAAAGAGATTTTAATTGCAAATGACCTGCCTTCAGTAAATATAAGTAGGATCTTACGGTTATGAAAATTGTTCATGTTAATTTCAAATTTCTTGACGAAGGGGGAAGAAGTGAATACATCTTCCAACTAGCAAAAGGCCTCTCACAAAAAGGCCATTTCGTCTATATTGTTTCTTCTGACGAGCTTACAGGAATTCCACTTAACAAAAATAGGCTTAAAAATCTAAAAAACGTAAAATTTATTGGTCTTCCTGCCGTCCCAACTTCCGTGCCTTCAAGAAGATTCTTCATCCCAGATTTAGCCAAGACTCTTCTGAAGCTTAAGGTTGATATTATTCACGCCCACGGTATAAGCGATTTGACGACTCAAATGGCCATCTTGTCAGCCCGCGTAAAAAATGTACCATTAGTAGTCAGTACATATTTTCATCCGTGTTGGGCTTATAGGGAAAAACAAGATTATTTAATATGGAAAGCAACCCATGAAGTTTTCGGAAAAACAGCCTGCATTGAATCAAAAAGAATTATCTGCGCTTCAAAAGAAGAAAAATCTGATATTCAAAAGACTTTCAATGCGCTTCTGAACGGAAAACTCGCGGTGATAGAGCCAGGGGTGGATTTTAGCCAGTTTGAGAATTTTACCCTCGAAGATTCTTTAATTAAAAAGTTTAATTTACCCAAGAATCGGAGGTTTATCCTTATTCTTGCAGACTTGAAGAATCCCAGAAAAGGACTTTATGAAGCAATAAAAATTGTTAATGAGGTTAGAAAAGTTATTCCTTCGCTATATTTGTTAGCCTGCGGGTCATGGCCGGAATATAATTTTTCTTACAAGACAAAGCAAGTTTTACCCCTTATTAAGCGTCTTGGAATGAACTCCAATATGTCAATTCTCGGCCCAGTCACCATTTCAGAAAAAGCTGGACTCTTTAAAATGGCTGAAGTATTTTTATCGCCTACAACCTATGAATCTTTTGGGATTGCTTTGGCCGAGGCTCTCTATAATAAGGTCCCGGTGGTAACAACAAAAATTGGAGGTACACAAACGATCATTAACGATAAGAAAGACGGTTTTCTAGTAAACGGGAATGACAACATAAATGATTTTACCCAGAGGGTAATCTTCTTACTTCAAAACAAGGAAAAAGCATTAAAAATGGGAGAGCTTGGTCATAAAAAAATTTGCCGAAATTTCGGTTGGGAAAAGGCGGTGAGAAAAACAGAAAAGCTCTATGAAAAACTCCTTGACTAGCAATAAACACGTAATTTTTGTCTCCACATGGCCACCAGCCCAGTGTGGAATCGCTAATTTCTGCCACGATTTAGCCGAGGGAATCAAAAAAAATAACGCCAACTTTCCTTATGAAGTTTTAGCCCTAACCCCAAAAAATAAAAATTACTCATATGATTCTCGGGTCAGTTTAAGCATTGAAAAAGAAAGTCTAAATGCTTATTTCAAGGCAGCCAAATACATAAACTCCCTTCCTAAAAATACAGTGGTTTGTCTTCAACACCAATTTGATATTTACGGCGGAAATTCGGGAAACCACATCCTTCCTTTTCTGGAAAAAATCAAAAAACCAAAAATTTGCGTTATTCACCAAATCGTTTATTCACCATCAAAAGTTTTTATCTCGCCCAGGCAAAAACTAATTGAGGAAATTGGGGAAAGGTCGGATAAGATCATCCTTATTTCTGAAACAGCCAAGAAATTACTGGTAAGGGCGGGTACTTTTCCCCAATCAAAGGTAGTGGTAATTAACCATGGGATACCAGAATATTTACTTGAAAAGAAGACAAGGGGAAAAATTAAGCTTCCATCAAGGTTCAACAATAAAAAAATAATCGGCGCATGGGGTATTCTTACCGACAGAAAAGGCTATGAATACTTAATAAGCGCTCTACCAAAAATCAGAAGAGTTGTTCCCCAGGCAAGAATAATTATTATGGGCAGGGTTTCCTCAAGGCCAGTCATTCGGTCTTACTTCCGCCACCTGAAAGACTTAGTTAAAAGGCTTAAGACAGGAAAATATGTTCTTATCAAAAACCAGTATCTTTCCCCTGAAGAGATAAAGGCCCTTTTGGCTAAAATCGACGTCTTTGTAACCCCTTATAGTATCCTTGACCACGGTTCAAGTGGCAGTCTGCTTTTTGCCATGGCTACAGGGAAAGCAATCATCTCTACGCCGTTTTTTCACGCCCAAGACATCCTTAAAAACAACCGAGGGATACTGGTTCCTTTTTCTGACAGGACAACGCTGTCCGAAGCCGCCATTTATCTTTTGAATCATCCTCAAGAAATCGAGAAATTTGGTCGGAATGCTCAAAACTATGCTAGAAAGCTGACTTGGAAAAATATTGCTAAGGATTATATAAAATTATTTAACGAGCTTTAAATGAAGGTTGCGCTTGACGCCCGAGCTTTAACTTGGGCTACTACCAGAGGAATCGGACGATATCAATTTAATCTTGCCAATGAACTGATTAAACTTGGAGTGGAAATCTTCTTGGTTGTTGAGAAAACCAATTTCTTTATCACTCCGCCCCAAAGGGCAAAAATTATTGAAGTTCCAGTTTCCGCTCCTAAAAAAATAAAGGCCTTGCTCTGGAGCCAAATTGCCCTTCCAAGAAAAATAAAACAACTACCAATTGACTTGTATCACAACACTGCCGACAATGGTTTGCCTCTTTTTTGTCCAGTTCCCTCCGTCATCACCATTCATGATATTTCACCTCTACTTTTCCCCCAATTTTCGTATAATTTTTGGCCCTTATCAAGGAAAATTATCTACAAAACCCATCTTTTAATAAACAAATTCTCCAAGGCGGAAATTATCGCTGTTTCTAAAACAACTAAGAATGACTTAGTCAGGCATTTTAAAATCAACCCAGCAAGAATAAATGTCGTTTATAATGGCTTTAATCCCCCCAAATTGTTCTCCGAACAAAAAATTGAAGAAAATCTGAAGAGATTTCCTATTAAATCAGATTACTTTCTTTTTGTTGGAGGAATCGAGCCCAGAAAAAATCTTCTTTTTTTGGTAAAGGCATTTAATAGGTATCTCCAAGAAGTTAATGCTAACGAAGTTTTAGTCATTAGCGGCGAAACAGAAAAATACATCGAAGCAATTATCTGTTGCCAAGAAATACAAGAATATTTTAAAACCGCCGAGGGCGCAATGGTTAAAAACAAAGTTATTTTTACCGGAGAAGTCTCCGAAGAAGAAAAAGCCTCATTAATGAAAAAATCAATCGCCTTGGTCTATCCGTCAGTTTATGAAGGTTTTGGTTTCCCGCCACTTGAAGCAGCCAGTATCGGAGTACCAGTGATTACTTCGCCTGTCTCCGGTATGTTAGAGGTAGCTAAAGAATTTGCCTTGTTTGCTTCGCCTGACAACCTCAAGGAGCTTTCGGAGGCTTTCAAAAAAATAAAAAATAAAGATTTGAGAAATAAGCTTGTGGCTCAAGGCCTTATCCGGGCGAGACAGTTCTCGTGGACAGCTACAGCAAAAAAGACCCTCCTTGTTTACGAAAAGATTTTAAACAAGTCCGCTAGAGCGACTGTAATCAAATGATCTTCTACTTATTTCGTCACGGAGATACTTACTGCTCAAAATATGGTTATCCGTATGGAAAACAAATTGAGTCGGCTGAAATTATTCATGACGGGGTTTCTCAGGCCAAAGAAATTGCCGCTAAATTGGACAAAGAAGAAGTAGGGGTAATTTATTCCTCCCCCATTAAAAGATGTGTCCAGACGGTAGAGATCATAAAAAAAGAAGTTCCGGCAATAGAAGTTGTTTTCTCTCAAAGACTGGAAGAGGAAAAAGTTTCCAGAGGCTTAGAAAACTTAAAAGACCTAACCCAACGAATAAAAGCCTTTTTGGATGAGATTAAAACCGTCGAGTCGGAAAAAGTCGGTGTTTGTTCTCATGGATGGCCCTTGGCCGTAATAATTGCTATTCTCAAAAAGAGGAATATTCTAAAATTTGACCTTTCAAATTATCCCAAATGCGGCGAGTTGGTTTTAATTGATACGGAATAAATTTGGGTCATTTATATAGAATGACTGATTGTGTTGGAATTTTGGAACATTCGTTAATAGCCACACTTGATTCAAGAGAAGGATATTGTGTGGATGATAATGCCAGAGCGTTAGTTGTTGCCACTCTCCATTACAAAAAATTCAGAACTCCATTTTCGCTAAAACTTGCCTCCATATATCTCAACTTTCTTTGCCGAGTAACCAAACCTGATGGTTATTTTAATAATTATGTCAATCCCAACCATGTTGTTGACGAAGAGAGAAATCGCCAGGAAAACTTGGAGGACGCCAGCGCCAGAGCCTTATATGCTCTTGCTCTGGTTTCAACTACTAAGCAAATTCCCAAACGATTAAGGCATCAAACTCATTCCACCTTTGAACAGAGTTTCCGGAAAAACGTTGTTTTCTCCTCACCTCGCGCTATTGCCTTTTACATTAAAGCTTTTAGTTGTTTACTTTCGAAATGGAAAGAACCCAAAACCCTTGCTGCACTAAGGCACCATTGTGAACAACTCGTGACTTTATATAACAAGAGTCACTCTCTAGAATGGGAGTGGTTCGAGCCTTATTTAACATATTCAAATGCCATCCTACCAGAAGCACTCCTCCTCGGATACAAAATAACCGGCGAGAGAAAATATCTCGAAGTGTCTGAAAAAACCTTCAACTTCTTAATTAAACATACCTTTAAGGACAATGTATATATTCCTATCGGCCAAAGTGGCTGGTTTGTCAAGGGAGGGACAAGACACTATTTTGACCAACAGCCCAAGGACGCCGCTGCCACAGTAGAGGCTCTCAACACAATGTTCCAAGTAACAAAAAAGGAGCATTACAAAGAGTTGACACACAAAACATTTTACTGGTTTTTGGGGGATAATGTTCTTGGGCAGGTTGTTTATGATCGAACTACTGGAGGATGCTATGACGGGGTCGGAGAAAAATCTATTAACTTAAATCAAGGTGCTGAATCTTCTATTTCTTACCTTTTAGCTCGCTTTTCCTTCGAGAGCTAAAACCGACATTTTTGTGTTGAACGGAGCCCTCTTTTTTGTACTGTCTCATTTGTCTCGTTTAGCCTTAATGTGAGACAATGGATTAGTTGAGTTATAAGGACTGAAAGGGCCTAGACCGACCCGCTCAGCCTTTCGACTTCGCTCAGGGCTATAGCCCAGGAGGAGAAGGTCCTGGGCGATGGTGAGTGAAATCGAACCAGAGTCGAAGGAAAATTCATGTATTACTTCTATATTCTCCGTTGTTCTGATAGTTCTCTTTATTGCGGAATGACTTCTAATCTGGAAAATAGATTGAAGGAGCACAATTCGAGCAAAACTCGAGGAGCTAAATACCTAAGAGCAAAGAAGCCGGTAATCGTGGTTTATTCAGAAACTTATGCAGATATAAAAAGTGCAATGGATAGGGAATACCAGATTAAGAAGTGGACTAAAGCGAAGAAAGAAGCTTTGATCGAAGGCGACTTAAAAAAACTATATTAAACTGGGCAACGGATATAAGGAGAAGCCACAACAATCACCCCCTAAAATCCCATAATTGGTATAAAGTTTTTTTGATTGGCTAGCTAATATTGTTATATATTTACAGCAAAAGTATAATTGGGTTGAAAACAAGTCCGAACGTAGTCCCAGATGGTCAGCCAATCGGTACGCCCCAATAACCGAGCTCTCCAGAATATCCCAATATTTCCTCTAAAGCGATAAACTAGGCTCCAAACATTCGTACCACACCCTCGCTGTGAGGGGAAATACCTTAAAATGGGCATATTTTTTTAAACTTAGGGATAAGGTGACAAAATTAACTCAAAGACATCAACATTTTTTAGCGATACATGATATAATGAATTATTAATACAAAATCTTCATTCAATGAGTTAGTCGAAATCTTTTTAGAAAAGGGTGGGCGTATTGATAAATATTATCTTAAAGACTGGAACAAGAGTAAACATGCGATAGTCTACCTTAAGGGCTGGTTTGGCGGGAAAAACATTCGTGAGGCTTTGACAAAAGCTCTTACCTGAATACTTTTAGCCTCCACAATTCTCGCTTCTACTCTCGGCTTCAACAATACGATCTTTTGTGACGGCTGCTTGGAGTTTTTTATCTATATCTCTGTTTTCCCCCTCAAAAAAAACGACACTATCATAAGAGTTAATCGGATAGTTTAACGCGTCATCGACCTTTTCGCCATTAATGTAACCAGCTATATCAACCGAAATTTCATAATTAATATTAGTAAATAAATTCCTCCAAACAACTCCTTCTCTGTGAACATGGACAACATCTCCAATATAGTCATGAAGATGGGCTTTTTCAATTTGTTCCTCTTCCTGAGTTGGCTGCTCCTCATGATCCCCGGTCGAACACGGTTCAATATGCATATACCTAAAATCAGAAAAATCAACCAACTTATCATCTTTGTAAACCTGAAACCCTGCGTGGTAGTGAACTTCCTCCCCAGGCAAAATTTTCCCCTTGGACTTCAGAAGTATAAATACCACCACAAAAGTGACCAAAAAAGCGGGTAGAAGCAAAAAAACCAATTTTGATTTACCTTCAAATTTATCCATATATGGTCACTCCCATACTCTAAGTATACTTAATCCAGAGCCTCTTTTCTAAGCGGGGAAAATAAAAAAATACCGAGTGCCAGTAATCCCACTGAAAATGATGCAACCACTAAAGATCTGTCAGCAATAAAACCCATAATCGGGTTTAAAAATACCAGAGCAAATCTCCTGAACATAGATATGGAAGATAGAATAGTCGCCCGGTTTTTCGAGTCTATATATTTATTCATAATGGCCGACATAAAATTAAGCCTTGTTAAACCAACACCTCCGCCAATTATCACAAAAGCAAAAACCGATAAGGCGTTGGGAAACAGGGCAACTAAAAAAAATGAAAAAGCAACAACAGCTGCCGAAAATCTCAAGTATTGCTTATCCCCTTTTAATATCTTAGTTAACCTTTCAAAGTTACTCGAAACAATAATTTCAGACAAAACCAACATGGCGTGAACAACACCGAAGTATAAAATAGGTATGCCGACGAGTTTTAAGAAAGGCTGGTATAGCCAAATAATGAAATTTGCAGCAGACGAAACAACTATTGCGTCTATAGCTAACAATTTCAGTTTCTTGTTCTCTTTAAGACTCTTGATCCCTTCCCTCACAATTATCAGATATCTTATGGATTCAGAATTTTTGACACGTATCCCGGGTTCTCTAATGCTCCAGGCTATAACGCTAGCTAATAAATATGGAATAGCTGACAAAACCATCGGCATATTCAAACCTATTCTGGAAGCAATGAACGAACCGATAGGTGCAGCCAAAAGCATGCCTGTAAGACGTATAGAATTCGCTCTCCCAAAAAATTTTCTACTCTCGTCTTCCCTGCCCACTTCCTTCAAAGAATCGTACAAAAGAGCCTCGTCTGCCCCGGACATCATAGCCATTGCAGTGGCGAATAAAAATTCTCCCAATAAAAAAACTCCAAAGTTCGGCAGGCTTCCGTAAACCAAAGCTGCAACTGCCACGACCAAAGCACCAAGTGCCAGCGAGTGTTTTCTTCCTACGAAGTCTGCCACTGCTCCGGTTGGAATTTCCAGGATAAACATCCAAAACATAAACCATGATTGTAAGATTTGTACTTGGGTTAGATTAATTCCTCCCCAATCGGTAAAAAAGGGTACTAAGACGGCAGAGAAAAACGCCAAGTCTTTAAAAAAGACAAAAGCGTAGTAGCGCGAAATCGTGCTATTCACGTTCATTTTTAGTTTACTCATAAATCTATCCATAATTTTGACTCCTACAAAAAAAACCAGCCGTTCTTTAGCTGGTTTTGCAAAAAGTATCGTTTGTTCTAGCTAGATTATGATTTCGAATTGCTTCAAACCAGCAAAGATTGCCCCGCAGACGGCGAGGTTGTACTGGTTTTTAGTAATTCCAAAATGCCAAAACATTGGGACAATTATATAAAAGGTGTTAAAACCTGTCAATAAATTCAACACAACTACTCTTCAATAATAAGCGTGCCAACCATACCCATATCCCGATGGTTGCCTATACTACAGTAAAATTCGAGCTCTCCAGTTTTATTTACACCAAATTCTACCTCTGCCATCTCTCCTGCTTGTGCAATTCTTGTGCGGACACCAAGTTCATCGATTACAAAATCATGCATCATATCAACCGATTTCATAACAACTTTAACTTTTTCGCCTTTTTTGACCCTGATTTCATTTGGTTTATGACATCCTCCCCGCTTTGAAAAGCGGGGTTTCCTCTAAAGGAGGATGACATATCAGAATTCAATTCATTCGTGAGCTGAGAGCTCACGGTTTTCTTGGGTTCTGCTATAATAAAAACTACCCGCATCGACATTCACAACTTTCACAGTTAAATCATTATCAGACAAATCTTGACTTAACCCGTTTGCTTCATCTTTTACTCCTGCCACGGAAGCAACATCAGTCTTCTGTAAACTTATATTTGCTACAACCAACAACGCCACTAACGTGGTTAAGACTGCTCCAATAATAAATATTGGATTGATGCTTTTCTTAATTTCCTTCTCACTAACTTCGTTAGATTCTTCCATCTTACTCACCTCCTTCTTTAAGATGTTTGTCAAAAAAATCAACTGATCTCGTCAGCGCTAAGGATAAATTTTTTGAAAGGTTATGATCATCACCGTTATAAACAAAAAGTTCCACATCTTTCCCGGCTTCTTTTAATTGTGACTCTAGATTTTGGGAAAACTCTATAGGCACAGAGGAGTCGGCTGCGCCATGGTGAAGCTGTAATGGCCCTGAAATATCGGATAAATAACTTGTTGCAGAAAGGGCTTCCCAAAAATCTGGGTTTTGCTCAGGTGTGCCATACTTACTTGATAATTCTTGCCTCCACCTACCTCGTTGGCGAGTCAAGCTTGTGTTTCCGGGGATTGGACTTCTTCTCCACCGTTCAAATAAGTCACTGTAGGAACCGGTTACCCCTGCCCAAATTACACCCGCTTTAATGTCGCGACCAACCACCATTGCCTCAAGCGTTATGTGCCCCCCCATCGAATGTCCCCACATTCCAATTCGGTTTGGATCAACTTGGGAATATTTTTTAATTGTCGAGACCGCATTTAAAACGTCTATTGTATAGTCATTTGTCCCGTAGCCACCAGTGGCGGTACCTTCCGAGTTTCCATGGCCTCGAAAATCGGATTTAAATGTCACATAACCTGCTCGTGCAAAAGCATCCTGATAGATAACGTACTTTTCGGTCGTTTTGTAGACGCTTGGTGAAATATATCCGTGATTAAAAACAATTGCAGGCCAACCCGATTCTGCCGTAGGACTGCCGTTTGGCACGGTCAGTAGTCCGTAAATTTTCAGACCTTCTGATTTATAAGAAGCAATATACCTTTGATAATTGCTCCCAGGTGAGAGTGTCTGTTCAATGGCGATATCGCTACCGGGGTATTCACCCTCACGAAGTGCCTCAATTGACAACGGATGAGGCTCGTTCCCAGGTCCTCCTAAGTTTTCCTGATCACCAAGCTCAACAAAATTCTGAATCCCAGGCGCTTTGCCACTTAGATTTAGGTACACGAATCCTACCGTTAAAACAAAAAAAGCGGCGATGGCTACTCGTCTTTTACTAAACATCTTAAGTACTGTTATTAAAACAAATTACATCCTAAACACCCACGCTGAGAAAAAGCTTAAAAAGTTTGTAGTTATAATCCTTCTGTCTGATAATAATATACAATAGGGACATGAACACAGATAACGGATTAATTGAGGGGGGCTCGGGCGGTCGAATCGCGGGACCTAAGAAATGGGCAGGGGGGTATGACAAAAAACCTGAGGAACGTGCTGAAATGATGCCTGATAAAAGTTTTTTCAATTTGCTTCAAGACGAAGGTGTTATCCCCCAAGTAGCTACGTTAAACGACAGAACTTTTACTTTAATAGGAACCTGCTCTGCTATCGGGCAATACGAAGAGGTTATTGCAAGAAACTTAAATGATCAACTATCCGGAAATAGTAGGAAAGGGAATAAACCTTTAATAATTGCCAGCGATTATGCCCATGAAGAAATAAACAATCGTATAATTCCACCAAAAATGTCTTTTCCGGGATCGTTTCCTAACGTAGAATTTAAATTTATCACAGCAAGCGCGTTAAAATTACCGGTTCGTGACAAGACTGCTGACATCGTCTTTGAAAACCTTGGAGCCATTTTTTACGCAGATCCTGACAAATTGGAGTCCATTATTACGGAATACGATAGAGTCTTGAAAGAAGGTGGACAAATTGTAATAAGTAAAACTTCTCTTGACGTGCTAAAAGAAACATTTGGTGAAGAACAGATTAACAAAATACTTCAGCAGTGGTCTCGAAAAGAAATATCTAGTGATATTTGGAATTTTATCGTCTTAAGCCGTAAACCAAAAATAGCCTAAATCAAGCCAAAAAAGAAACACTTTTAAAAAGGCGCTTCTCTCTTTGACAGGATCACGTTTAATTACTTGAACCCGTCATATATCCCATATGCACACCTCGCTTGAAACCTCCGGCAAATCCCCCGTATTGTGCAAGAACCTCTGGGTCAATACCCTGATCTTCAAACCACCTTTGCATCTTCGCGCGATGTTCCTCTCTCTCCGCTTCCCGCTCTGCCTGCATTTCGTCTCTTTTAGCCAAGAGTGCGTTCTTTTGTTCTTCGGTAATTTTACCGTCTGCTACAGCTTGGTTTAATCTCTCTTCAATAGTTTGTCTCATCATTTCATGATGTTCACTACGCTCTTGAATGAAGACTTCCTCAACGTCCGCCACATTCAAACCGAATTTGTCTGCCAATCGCTCCACTATTGGAGGATAACTCGACAAGTCATCAGCTGAAACCTGGCTTACCCCATAAATTCCAACGGCTAAAAGAGCCATCATAACTACTGTTGGTACTATCATCTTCTGCATTTTTTTACTCACACCTCTCACCCCCCTTCGCCAAGGCTTCGAGGGGCAAGCCCCCCAAACCTTTGTATAAAATATATAGAAGTAGTCTGAGAAAAGGCTTAAGACGCCGGAATGATCACTGTAAACACACTACCTTTTCCGGGGGCACTAACAACATTTATTGTACCCCGATGAAGTTCTGCAATTGACTTTGCGATAGAAAGTCCCAAACCATATCCGTCGACAACGTCTTTACGACGGGATAAGTCTGCTCGATAAAACCTGTCAAAAATGTGGGGAATATCTTTTTCGTCTATTCCTATTCCCTCATCTTTCACATCAAGCACGGCATTCTTTCCTGCCTTTCTCAAACTTATATTTATGCCTGCCCTGCTGACAGGCAGGCTTTTATCCCTTGGAGTATACTTTATTGCGTTGTTAACTAAAACCGAAACAAGTTCAACCAAGCTTTGCTTGTTTCCATAAACATTTACGCTTTCTAACTCGTTAGTTATTTTAATTTCATTTTTGGTAGCTAAAGCCATATTTTTTTCTAATGCTTCAGACACTACCCCTTTCATATCAACCCTTTCCTTAATTACATCTTTTCCGTTTGCTCTGTATCTTGAGAGAGAAAGCAGATAGTTAGCCAACCCTTTCATCTTTTCTACTTCCTGCAAATTACTTTTCAGAAGTTTTTTCGACTCGCTCAAGTTTAACTTTTTATCTCGAAGCGCCACCTCAATCTCCGTCATCATCGAAGTTAATGGGGTTTTAAGCTCATGACTAGCATCTGCTACAAAACGCTTCTGCTCATCCATCGCCACTTTAATTGGCTGAAGTGACTTTCCTGCTAAAAAGTAGCTTGCTAACCCAGACACTACTAATATAAAACCATTGACCACGGCAAGCCTTGCGGCTACTAAATGTTTTGCGGAGACTAGCTCATCCTCAAGAAGCAACCGCACTCGCTGCCTTGGTATTGGCATTCCTCGAATTCTATACTCAGCTACCATAAATCCTCTTTCGAGTTCATTTGTTACAACCTGGTAAATTATTGCACTAAAGCCAATACTAATTAGTGCAATAATTAGCAAATACCACGCGGTTAATTTCAACCTTGTAGAGTCAAAAATATGCATAAATAGCTATTCCAATTTGTAGCCGAATCCACGAACAGTGTGAATCAGTTTGTCTCTGCCTACATAACCTTTGTCAATTTTTTGTCTTAGGTAACGTATGTAAACTTCAACTGTGTTTGGAAGAATGTCCGCGTCGTAATTCCACACATGTTCAATAATATTGTCTTTATTAACTGTTTTCCCCGAATTTCTCATTAAATACTCAAGCAAAACGAATTCTTTTTTTGTAAGATTAATGTTTTTATTTCCTCTTTTAACTTCATAAGTCACCGAATCTAATTCCAAATCTCTAATTTTCAACTTTGTTTGCCCACCGTTTCTTGGTCTTCTAGAAAGAGCTTTGATTCGCGCTAAAAGTTCTTCAAAGGCAAAAGGCTTAACTAAGTAATCATCTGCTCCAGTATTTAGACCACTAACCTTATCAGATAGAGACCCAAGAGCGGTAAGCATCAGTATAGGAGCATGGTTATTTTCTTGCCGTAACTTATTACAAATTTCACGACCATCCATTCCAGGAAGCATTATGTCAATAATTATTACATCGTAACTTTCGGATGCGGCGAGGTCATATCCTTCGATGCCACTGTAGGCGACATCCACTGCAAACGACTCTAATTCTAGCCCCCTTTTTATTGAGTTCGCAATTTTATGTTCATCTTCGATAACAAGTATTCGCACTACAAAATATTATACGCAAAAAGCTTAAAATAACCTTAAGAAGTTAAGGTTATACTATTCTTTCTTTTTGTCCAGTTCTTCTCTCATTAAACCAACACTCAATTCGCCCAGAAGCTCATAGCCAAGTTTCAAAGCCTCTTCTTTGATAAAGAATTTTATATCATCTTTTATTTTTTCTTTGAGGTATTCAAATAAACCTTCGTCGTGCGGACGTCTACGAAATTTGTCTAAAAAATCTTCATGATGCTCTCTTGGAAGCCGACTTAAAATACAACCCATAACTCTGTGGTGAACGATTTCGTCAACTGTTTTCCACAGCTCGTGCTTTTCTTCCTCGCTTCGAGCTACTTTGTTAATTTTTTTTTCGACCTTGGACAAGTCAACTAGGTCATCGTAAAAAATTTTGCTCATAACTTCACAAAATTTTGTAGCACTCAGCTACGCGATTGTAAAAAATTTTGCTCATATACCCCTCAACTAGTGTACGACTGTATAAGTGTACTATACTGATTATACTCGACAGGTCCCAAAGGAACTTTGTTCTCTGGATCGTCTACAAAAAAAACAACCACCGGCCCCTTTTTATACCTTGGGCCCCCTAAATACTCCATAACCTCTGGGCTTCCCCCAAAATGCTTGCCGGTCCAGGCTGCTGGACCTGAATCAGCAACAGACGCTACTACCGCATTCCCATTTTTAGTGTTTACAATAAGTAATTTTCTGTACTTGTACCAATCACGAAGATAGCTTACCCTTCTATTCCATTCTGGAAGGTAAAGCGTTTGTACCACTGCATACCACTTTTCTGTATCTTTCAAGTCCTCTGACAATTGCGTTTTAGACCTTGCAAAGTATCCCCATGCGCCAAGACTTGGAGCAATTCCTGATCGAAGTACATCAACATCTTGTGAATGATCCGGTAACGTATCGCCGGGATATCTTTTTAAATGCTGTTCCGCTCCGATAAATCCGTACGTAGTATTTAAATGTTCACCTTCAAGTGTTGCTCTGGCCGGGACACCTATTATTTCTATAAATACCCTCTCAAGCACCTTTTCTTGATCGCGATTTAGCGGCCCAACCGTCGATGGCAATATCCTGCTTAAAGAATCTAGCAAACTTTTTTGTCTTGATTTATTTCCTAAAAACTTAGCTTGATTTAACTCTTCTATTACTGATTGGGGTGGTGGTAATAACTTATCCAAACCCTGAGGTGGATTAAGCAAAAGCGATCCCGTAACCAATCCGCTTGCAATAAGTTTTATTGAGTGATCACGAATCCTCCCAAGCTCGATATTCTTTTCTTTAAGAAAATTAACTGCGTGGGGGAAATTGCCTCCAAATTTTTCCTGTTCGGAAAAATTCTTTAGCTTTAGACGATTCCTTACGTCATCGAAATTTAATTTTTGGGCAGGTTTTTTCATATAAATTATTTCAAGACTTTTTTAATTCTTTTTACTACTTCGTCTCTGCCTAAAACCAAAATCGATTCATTTATCGGCGGAGTAAAACGACTTCCGGTGATTGCAATCCGCAGAGCCATAAAGAAATCTCCCGTCTTAAATTTATTTCCTTTTATTGAATCCATTAATTTTCGATTAAGAGACTCCAAATCAAAACTGTTTAAACCTTGCAGAACACCAAGCGCTACTTTTAAATGTTTTTTATAATCACCACTGAAAAGTTTTAAATCAACTTTTGGTCTTTCAAAGAAAAATCCCGCTAAACTTTCAAACTCCGAAAGTTTTTTGATCCGCTCTTTTACCAGAGGCAATGTTTTACCGATCAAATCTTTATCATACCCGCCTTCGAAAAAATCGAAGATTTGAGATTTGAGATTTGATACTTTAGATTTTCTAATATACTCTCCATTCATCCAATCGAGTTTTTCAATAAAAAACTTCGGGTTTGCATCCTGAAACCCTTTTATGTCAAAAGCTTCTACAAATTCTTCGAGACTGAAAATTTCTCTATTATCCTTAGGCGCCCAACCCAACAACATCACAAAATTAAGAAGAGCTTCCGGCAAATACCCTTCTTTTAGAAACTCTTCAACAAAGACAGAATCTCGCCTTTTTGAAAGTTTTTTTCCAGTCTCGCCTGAGAGAATATCCGTTGCGTGCCCAATTTCTGGTCTACGGTTACTAAGATAACTAAAGATAAGCAAATGAATTGGTGTCGAAGGTAACCAATCATGTCCCCGCAATATATGAGTTATCTTCATATCAAGATCATCAACGACAACGGCAAGGTGATATGTGGGAAAACCGTCTGATTTAAGTAATGTGGCATCATAGACATCGTTTGTATTCCATAAAATTTCTTTCTGGTGAACAAAGTCGAAATAGGAGACAGCCACGTTATCGGGAACCTTGATCTTGACTGCTCCTGAAGTAAACTTCTTATTTCGACAGCTGTCGCGAAGTTGTTTCGAAAACCCCTCTTCTTTTGCGTTCTTCGGTTTACATTGACAGTAAAAAGCATGCCCTTGCTGGACTAATTTATCAGCGGCTCTTTTATAAAACCCTTTTTTCTGCCTTTCTGACTGAATATAAAATTCATCCCAAACTAATCCAAATCTTTTCAAAATATTCTGTAAAGCTAAGGTCGCTCCCTCAACGATCCTTTTCTGGTCAGTATCTTCGACTCTTAGTATAAAATCGCCATTGCTGTGCTTTGCTATGGCATATGAGTACAGAGCGGTCCTAAGTCCGCCAATATGCAAAAATCCTGTCGGACTAGGAGCAAAACGAGTTCTAATCTGGACCATTTACAATTGAATTCTAACACCAAGGAAAGCTATACTCAAAGCATGACAAAGTTAACCCGTATTGCTATAGCTACACGAACAACGATCAAACTTTCTGTAATCTTAATCCTTCTTATCATATTTGGAAGAACATTTTTAGGAATAGCTGGAAGAATTTATAGATCTTTAGTTCCGGAACCAACTCCAAAACCAGCCGTTGCTTTTGGTAAACTTCCGGCACTTCCTTTCCCGAATGTTGAAGGACTACCAAAGTTTGAATACAAACTTGAAACCATAGATGGAGAGCTGCCAAAGTTCCCTGACCAAGGTAAAGTATTTTTTATGCCCAAAAGTACTATAACGCTTTACTCATTGGAAAGATCACGAATTACAGCTAACCTTTTGGGGTTTAACACTGACCCGTTCCGTGTATCGCAAACTGTATACAGATTTTCTCACCCTTCACTTCCCTCCCAACTCGAGATAAATATCGCTACAAAAATATTTTCAATTAGTTATGATCTGGAAGGATTTTTAAATCCGCTTGAAAACAGACCTCCTGCGCCTGAAGTTGCCATTCCTCGCGCAAAAGCAATACTTGCGGCTGCAAATGTGCTTTCCGATGATATAGGAAGAGGTGATTCCACACACGAATTACTGCGAGTTGAGAAAAAAGATCTTGTTTCTGTTGTGTCTTTATCCGAAGCAAACCTCATTAAAGTTAATCTTTTTAGAGAACCATATGATAAACTACCCAGCCTTACCCCTTTCCCAAACCAAGCTAATGTCTGGCTGATTCTGTCAGGTTCTGGCGGTCGCGATCAGGTGCTTGCTGGCGAAAACTTGTATTTTCCTGTAGACAAAGAAAAATTTACTACATATCCACTAAAGTCTTCCACACAGTCGTTCGAGGAACTAAAAAACTCTCAAGGATATATCGCTTCAATTGGCCAAAATTTTGAAGGTACGGTATCGATACGAAAGGTCTATATGGCATATTACGACGCCGGTTTCCCGACAGACTTCTACCAGCCAATAGTCGTTTTTGAGGGTGATAAAAACTTCATGGCATATGTACCGGCAATAACGAGTGAATATTACGGGGAGTAAACCCAATCATATTCACTGAATATCCATTCAATCAGTTCTTTTGTTTCACCAAACCTGTCTTGACTACCCAAAAGTACCATGGCAATTCGCCTATCGTCCCTTTCAACATAAGTTACAAGGTTCTCGCGGGCATTTTCAGTCCATCCGGTTTTTACACCCACCACACCCTCAACTTCTCCTAAAAGTTCGTTAAGATTTTTAAGTTTATGGGGTATTGTACCCTCAATGTTATATACAGTTAACTCTTTGGTAGATACAATTCTCCTGAAAATCGGGTTTTTCATAGCATACGAGGTAAGTCTTATCATATCTCTTGCACTTGTAACCTGACTATTCCCGTCAAGTCCCGTCGGGTTTTCAAACCTGGTATCAGCCAGGTTTAGTTTCCTAGCTAATTTATTCATTTGATCGACATAACTTTCTCTTCCTTCAGGGAAATTGTCTGCAAACACCTCTGCTGCGTCATTAGCACTAAAAATAAGCAAACCATTAAGTAAATTTTCCACTTTCATTCGCTCGCCTAAAATAAGTCTCATTTTTTGACCTTCTACACCGGATCTTTTTACTTCCAAGGCTTCATCTAAAGAATAATTTTCCAAAGCAATTAATGCCGTCATTATTTTTGTAGTTGAAGCTGGAAATAGTTTTTTGTCTGCGTCTTTTTGGTATAAAGAAACTCCTGTATCAAGGTCAACAGCAAGTGCTCCTTGGGCTGATACAACAGGAGGAACTGCGTCATTTTTCAAAAGAGGAATAATTTTAGATGAAGTATTATAAGCCAATACTTTTTGCGGCTCGTGGAAGGTCTGTCTTTTGGCTTTCTCAAATGACAATGTCAAACTAAACAAACTGACAATTAAAAATACACAAGCAGATAGGATCATAAGTTTCATAATCGTATCTCAAAGTTTAAATTCGGAGATTTAAAATAACAAGTAGAAACTCCGGTTCTAAAAATCTTAATATCCGTGACTTAAATGATATACATTATTTAAGTCAGATGCACTACCTCTGGCTCCTCTAATTTAATAAAGTCAGAGTATTTCATCTTGATGGATCTGTCGTGCCTTCCGGCATTAAAAGCAATTTCTTCGTTTTCCGAAAGTCGAGAGTCGACATGAGTCTTCAAATTTATAACCGAACCTAAAGGAGGAACGGAACCTATCTCCAGACCTATCTTTGCTTTAACACTTTCTTTTGATGCCATTACAAGCCTTTCAATTCCAAGTTTTTCTCTAATTGCCTCCAATTCGGCTTTAAAATCTGCTGGTAAAACATACAAAATAAATTCTTTACCAGCTTGTAAAACTAATGCTTTTGCCCCCTGGTGAATATTTGTACCTCTAACTTTAGCTGATTCCTCGCTTGTAAAAACTGGCTTATGTTCGTAGTGCTTATATTCAATTTTCTTTGCTTTTAATAAATCAAGTATTGCCTCGTAAACCGATTTACCAGTTTTCTGCTTATCAACGTTTGTGTTCTTCATTGTCGAAAATAGGGAATCGACACGTTCCATGTCACGAGGAAAAAGCGAAGCTTCTCGGATATTTTTAAGACCTAAAACATGCATAGTAATTCGCTCTGCGCCAAATGCAAATCCCCCAAGCGGTGGCATCCCGTATTCATAAGCTTGAAGATAAAGTCCTATATTTTTGGGGTTTATTCCCCATTTTCTTGCGTGTTCGACCAGAGTTTTGTAATCATGGATCCTTCTTCCTCCTGTCATCCATTCAGTCCCCCTACCTATTAGATCAAACCCCTGGTTATACTCTGGATCTTCAGGGTCGGGATAGGTATAAAATGGCCTATATTTGGTCGGATAATGAGTAATAAAAACAAGATCGGATCCGTGCACTTCTTTTGACCAGCGACAAATTTCCCGCTCGTCTTCTGGTGAAGGGTCTTTTTCTTGACGAACGTCACGACCCGTTCTTTCATAAATAATTTGCTGTGCTTCTCTTAACTTAAGATATGGAATTTTATCCGATACGGCAGGCACCGTAGCACCGAAAATCTCAAGCTCATGAGAGCAATTTTTCTCAACTTCTTTCAAAATAAACTTAACTACATACTCTGCCATATCTTTAATTTCAATCCACGAGTCAATAAACCCAAATTCTGCGTCTAAACTTACTACTTCAGTTAAATGCCGCGTTGTTACACTCGGCTCAGCCCGAAATACCTTATTAACACTAAAAACTCGCTCAAATACGCTGACCAAAAGAGATTTGTAAAGCTGCGGACTTTGCGCCAAATAAGCTTTGTGTCCAAAATACTTAACTTCGAAAATTTCTGCACCTCCTTCAGGAGCCGATGAAATAATAGACGGAGCTTGAAATTCGACAAATTCTTTTGCCTTTAAAGCTCGTCTGAAACTATCAATAATAACCTCTTGAACCTTAAATATTGCCTTTATTTTTGGATGACGGAGTGTCAGTGAACGATAATCTAAAAGAGTCGGTAGTTCTAAATCGAGTTCACTTTTACCCAAGTCTATAGGCAATTCGGAAGATTTAGAAATAACCTCCAGTTTTTCAATTTGTACTTCCACTTCACCTGTTTCAAGATTTTTATTAACTAATTTTTCTGGTCGTTTGGCAACAGTACCTTTAACTTCAACCACGCTTTCTACACTTACCTTCGGCACATTTTGACCGACGCATTGAACAATTCCACTTCTGTCTCTTAAATCGATAAAGGTTATTTTTCCATGGTCACGAACTGTATCTACCCAACCTTTAAGCAAGACCTTCTCGCTGATCTTTTCTATAGTTTCTGTCATTAATGTTCTTTCCATACTCGTATTGTATTTTCTTAAACCTAAATATACAAGTTAGCCTAAACTTTTTCGCAAAGCTGCAGCCTCAGCAATCTCGCTGATACTAGACTCACCGCTTTTAACTTTCTCAAAAATGGTTTCACTCAACTTGCCATGTGCCATTTCATCTATATTACGAGGTAATAAATCTTTCCCCAGAAAATTTTCAACGTGCCTTACGTCCTCCAAAATTTCTCCCCAGGAAGAATTTTGTTTCGCAAGTTTCATTAAAACACTTTTATTTAAAAATGCACCCGCACGAATCATATCTCCTCTTAACCCTTGATAGTATTTTTCTACTTCAGAAAGAACCCCAACTTTCCTTGCCTCTCGTAAACCCCTCCCTGTCCCGATCAGCTCTGGCGGAATTCCCAAAGAATACAAAGCACCTGTGAAACCAATTGCTCGCGGTAACCTAACCTTTCCCACTCCCCGAGAATATCCAAAAAGTCCAATATGCTGAACTCTTTCTCTTCTTTTGGGCAGAAGAGTCGCTACCTCATTCACCAAAGGGGCAACACCCTCAATAGTTTTTCTATAAAAAGTCTCAAAAGCGGCAATCACATTCCTTAAGTTTTTTTCTTTTGTCTTTGTAATAGAGAGAGCTTCTGCTTCAGGAAGCTTATTCTCCAGTTTGGCTATGGCCCTCTTCACCTCATCCATACCATAATCGTATCGAAATGCACTCTGCAGAAGCGCAGTTCTTATACCCTTGTATTCCTCTAAGAAGTCGTTAACTGTCTTTGGATTCAGTCCACCGCGGAAAGGAAGTGACCCTGTTCCTATTATTGGATATAATTCAATGCCAGTTTTCCGAGAAAATTCAAGATAACGAGAAAGAGCAATCTTTATCGCCAGAATCGTTGGAACAATACCTGAATTAAGGGCAGGATCGCTACGTGCTACATAAGGTCTTATATAAGAGGGTGTGAATCCAAATTTTTTCTCATGAAGTCTAACATAGTTGTTTAAGATTTTGTCAGAATCAATGACTTTTTCAACTTGCTCAAAGAGTGGAATAACTTCTATGTGTTTTAATGACCCATTTTTAAAATTGTAAAGCTTGTGTTTAAGCTGTGCTATTTCAGCAAAAGCCTCTTGAATTTCTATCATCTCCTCCGCACTCCCCGTCATAGGAAGGATTACTTCAAAAAGAGGAGGAAAGTGTAACCCAACTTGTTTAGCAAGTTGTGCAGCAGAAAGGATTCCCATAAAAGCCCTGCCCAGTCTAAATTCTGTCTCAACTTTTGGGTTAGGAAGACGGAAAGTTAAAAATATATCCCGTCCAATTTGATTCTTTTTAAAATAATCAAAATGCTCACTTAAAAGCCTTTCCAGAACTGACTCGTCAACCAATTTGCCTTCCCAGTCCCATTTATACTCAGAAACTCCCAAGTCTGAATAAGATAAGAAACACTCTACTGACTCGTTGTTAGTAGAAATAAATTCATTATCATGCCAATATGGTTTATTAGCATGATCTGGATGTTGCGAAACCATCGTGGTCGGTATTTTACGCATATTTTTTAACAAATCTTTCTATTCTTTTTAACCCTTCTTTAACATTTTCAAGTGAAGTTGTGAAACTAATCCGGAAAAAGTCAGGGTAAAGAAAAGATTCTCCAGGTATAACTGCAACCTTTTCTTCTTGTAATAGTTTTTGCGCCCATTGATTAGATGAAGAAATATTTTTATTCAAATATTTTTTAATACCAATGAAAAAATAAAAGGCTCCATCAGGAAGATACAAATCTAAACCCTCAATTTTAGATAATCTTTTATAAATAAAATTTCTTCTTTTCTCATACTCTTTAAGCATAGCTTGAACGTCGTTCTGACCAGATTTAATTGCAGCTAGCGCCGCCATTTGAGAAATTGAAGAAGTGTTAAAAGTTGTTTGACCTTGCAAAGAAATTATGGGAGAAATCAAATCTCTGGGTCCTGCCCCAAAACCAATTCTCCAACCCGTCATTGCATATGTCTTAGAAAATCCGCCAATAGTTATTGTTAAATTTCTAATTTCTTTACCCCATGAAGCTATAGAAGTGTGCACTTTACTATATAAAAGCGACTCGTAAATTTCATCGCTTATAACAAATATTTTTCTATTAACTGCAAGTTTAGCTATTTCCTTTAGCACATTTCTTTCTATTGTCATTCCAGTCGGATTATTTGGATAATTTAAAAGTATTGCTTTTGTCTTCCTTGTTATCTTTTTTTCAATGTCTTGGGGTACTAGCTTGAATGGAAATGAAAGTTTTGAAACTACTGGTTTTGCACCTGCTAATTTTATTTGTTCGATATAAGTATTCCAAAGTGGAGAGATTAGTACAACTTCATCGCCAGGATTACAAATTACTTGGAAAGCGTTATACAGTACCTGCTTGCTGCCAACCCCTACAACTATTTCTTCCGGAATATATTTAACTTTATTTTCTTCCAATAATTTTTTAGCAATGGCTTCTCTTAAAGATTTTATTCCTTCTACTTTTGTATAATGAGTAAAACCATCTTTTATCGCTTTTATAGCTGCATTTTTAATGCTCTGAGGCGTATCAAAATCAGGTTCTCCGAGGCCTAAATTGATTATTTTTTCACCCTTTTCTTGAAGGTCTTTAATTAAAGAGTCGACCGCAAGAGTGGCTGAAGGTTTTAAATTTAAAATTCTTTTGGATACCCTTGAGTGTGTCATATTTATTTCCAAAAAAGACCCTGTAAATTAACGAACTACTTTTCATTAACTTACAGGGGTCTCTCGACTTTGCTCAAGACGGTGCCACCCTTAATTTAACTTCATTAAATGCGCTTTTACGGGCGCCTCCGGAAGGGTCTATTTGCCAAAAGGCTTTCTTCCTTCACCTTGCTCGATGTTAGTCAAGCTTAAACGGTTTGGAAGTATATTACTTCCTCTACTTGACAAAATCAACTGTATCTTTGGTATAATTTCATTCGCATGCCAAAGAAAGTTCAAATTCACAGAATTTACTTCCGCCTTACCAACTGGGTCAAGGCGGAGGTTTGATGCGAACTAAGATTTAAGTTTTATCAAACCTCCTTAAAAACAGGAGGTTTTTTTGACGATGAATAATCATAAGACAACACAAACAATAAATAGTCCAGGGTCAAACGATCTTTCGATTGTTATTCCTGTTCATACCAGGCACCTTCCAAAGTTACTTGTTTTAATTAACAATCTCTATGAATCATTACAAAGTGTTAAATATAAATGGGAAATAGTGGCTGTTGTTAGCCCGTTAAAACATACATCCTTAAAAAAACAAAAAATTTCACTAAGCTTTAGAAAAAAATTACACTTAACTTATAGCAATAATGGTTTGAGCCCTGCCGCCGCCCGCAATATTGGCGCTAGGCGTGCAAAAGGCAAAACTATTTTATTTGTGGATTCCGACATGGAATTCAATCATAAAACGTTTTATAAACTTAAGAAATACATTTATCTACTTGAATCAAAAAATCCTGTGGCTTCTATTTACCCCAACTTCTTGAAACCCAAAGAGTTCGAGTCACAATTACAAAGGTGTGAATTTTTGGAAGATTTAAGGTCTTATCAATCCTATAAAGATGGTGAATATATCAAAACATTAAGTGGCGGTTTTTGTCTCGTAAGAAAAGGTGTGTTTAAAAAACTAGGCGGTTTTAATGAAAGGATTGGAGCCTCAGAAGACAGAGAGTTCGCAGCTAAATTAATAAATAGGGGGTATAAAATTATTATTGCAGAGGATATCAAAGTTTACCATAGTTATCCGTCGTCACTAAAAAATATCTTAAAAAGAAAAAGGTGGCACGCCAAGGGCAACGCAAAACTTTCATATATTTACCCAGAGTTTTTTGATAGGCCTTTGTTAAAATGGATAAAAACTAACATTAAAAGAATATGGTACGCTGCCCTACGGCTAGATTATATTTACATTTTCTACACAATGTTTGTGATCACCTACTATACTGTTTGGTTTTATTATTACAAAACAAAAAACAGGGCTTTGCATGCAAAACTTGTAAATTCCGGGGAATTACCTAAAAGAGCTTTGACAATGAGAGAAGCTATGGCTTTCTCAATCAATACTGATAGTAAAAACTATGTTTCTCAAAAAAAATACTAATTCGGAATCACTGAAATACAGCATCAAAATCAAAAACTTTTATAACAAAAGCCAAGATTTTGTGATCTCTCCATTCAATCCTTTTGGGGTAATATCAGATTTTGGAAAAGAAGTTTTAGATAAATACATAAATGAATTTAATAATAAAAAGATTTTGGATATAGGTTGTGGACACGGTCACTTACTTAAATATCTTAGCGACAGAGGCGCGAAAACCCATGGTGTTGATATATCTGATGTTGCTTTGAAAGTCGCGAGGCATAATTCACCAAAATCCAAACTCATTACTGGGGAAGGTGGAAAACTTCCTTTCAACGACAATTTTTTTGATTACATTATATGCATCGAAACCGCAGAACACTTCTTGAATATCCAAAAAGCCTTCAACGAAATGTATAGGGTTATTAAAAAAGGAGGAATTCTGATCTTATCAAACCCAAACTACTTTAATACAGCGGGTATACTAAAGTTACTATTAGAAAAGTTCAAATTTTACCCTAAAAATACCTTCGCACCCTTTAGTAACTGGAAAAAACAATCTAATGAAAACTTTGTAACTATTTTAAACCTCAAGCAAAAACTCATTAGATCTGGTTTCGTTGTGTTCGATCAATTTACTTATAATTTACTACATGGTTTAATACCTTTTATTTCTGTTAATTGGACATTTTATAGATTCTGGCCGATAAGAAAACTTAGGCATATAGTGGAAAGGGCTAGAAACATTTTCCCATTAAATAAAATAGGTATGAACGTAATTACCGTATGCCAAAAACCAAAAAAATTAATCAGTCAAAGGTAGTAAAAGAGTTAACCTCCAGATTACTAAATAGAGTCACGAATGATTGGATAGTTTCCATTGTCTTATATGGTAGTACTACCAACAACACTTATATTTCTGAAAATAGTAACATAGACCTAATGATCGTCGTAAAAACACCTCGACATCAAATTGATTTAAACAAATTAAAACTTATATATAAAATACACGAAAAATACGTTGAAGAGTTTAAAGTACCGATCGATATTTATACGTATGGCTATGATGAGCTACCAAGGAAAAAAAACTTTGGGTATTCTCTATTGAGAAGTCTTTTTATATACGACTACTTTAAACATGCTCGAGTCATTTATGGCAAAAACATCCTTAAAGAATTAATACATCCACACATAAAGACTGTGTCGCTGCAACTAGTTAATGAGCTTAAAAGAGGGGTACGACAAATGATATACGACTCAAAATATATGTCAAAACCTGGCGTAATCAAGAGAATGATTGGAGATAGAGCTGGCAATACTGTTCAGGTTACAACTGATATTGCAAAAGGTTTAGATGACCATTTACGTTGGGCGTGTGTATCTCTGATTTTTTCACAAAAAGCACGCCTTGCTTATGACGGTATTCTTGTTTCTGGTAAAAATAGAATTTTTAAGAAGTATCTAGAAGAATATAAACAGAACGATTCATCTATTAAACATCTATATGAAATATATAATTGGTGGGTTAACCACATATCGAAAGAGTACGAAAGATGGGGTTTTCGAAAACAGACCGAAATTATATCTTTAGATGAAGATAAAACCAGAAAAATGATCATTATTTGCTTAAGACATATCGAGCATATCTCAAATATTTTGGAGGAAAAGTATAATGGCTAACGTTATAGTATCACCCCACTATGATGACGAGTTTATCGGCTGTTACAGTCAAATAATTAGCGGCAAAATCGACAAAGTGATTGTTGTCACGGATGGAGGTAAACAGTTCGCATATATCGATATGGAACCAGACGAATATAAAAATGCCAGAAAACTAGAAACGAAAAAATTCTGTTTAGACAATAATATTAAAGACTCAAACATTGTATATTTAAACTTTCCAGACGGTGGACTTTCGAATACAGATAAATTGTCGATTTATTTAAAGTTAAAAAAGAATGTAAACAAATCTGATACCTTGTTTATTCCAGACATGTGGGGTAGCCACCCAGATCATTTTATTACCGCAGGATTATGCATATTTATGCCTTCTAAACACAAGATAATGTATTCAATAACAAGACGCCTCCCAACTCCCTACAATAAAAGAATTATTAAAATAGATTCTGATAAAAAATGGTCCGACTTTAAAAAATATTATCCAACACAATTTAAAAGATTAAAACTAAGCAACTTTCCTTTTAGAGATCGCGAAGAGTACTTGGAACTATCTTAAATACGTATGTACAGAAATATTACAATTATCGGCGGAGCAGGAGTGCCAAGAAAAAGTAAAGATTATCAAATAGCGTTACAGGTAGGATCTGCGCTAAATCCATCAAACCATGTGCTTATTTGTGGCGGTATGACTGGAATAATGGAAGCTGCAGCAAGGGGTGCAAAGAAAAGTGGAGTTTTAACAATAGGCATTCTTCCTGAAACTCAAAAAACTGATGCCAATAAGTTCATCGACATTGCACTTACAACTGGGTTAAGAATAACTAGGGATACTCTGGTATCAGTAACAGCAGACTTAGTTATATCCATAGCGGGGTCATTAGGAACTCTTAATGAAGCCGCGATTTGTTTAAAGGTTAAAAAGGATTTAATAATTGTAAGGGACGCCAAAAACGGAAAATTATTTTACAACGCTCTAAACAAATTATGTAATGAGAACCAAAAAATGTTGATTAAATACATGAAAGTAAAAGAGGTCGTCAATTTTTTGAAAAAATACGGACATTAAGTTACGAGTTTGTCCTTATGTCCTTGATTTTTACTTGAATCTCTCGCTTTCCGATCCAAACATTTTCCTCTGGTGTATAAACAACATCTACTGTCTGACCAGGAATAATTGCTACGGCCAAATTACCCCTTCCAAAAGCTATTGCATTGACTTTAATACCATCTTTAGAAAGGGTGAGTTTCAAATGTTTGCCTTCACCTCCAACTGTTCTGAAATCGACAACTTGGACTTTTTTTGTTAAAAAAGTGGGGCTTGGGTTGCCGATTCCGAATGGCTCGAGCTGTCTAATTCTATCAACTAAATCAAAATTTAAATCCGGCAGATCTAACTCCAAATCTATTTTGAGCTTCTTTTGGAGCAAATCTTCTGTCAAAAATTCTCTAGTTTTGCGAATAAGTTGTTGTGTAAAAATTTCAATATTTTTGGTCTCTATTGAAAACCCGGCGGCCATTTCGTGCCCCCCACCTTCGATCAAGTATTCATTTACTAACCTAATTGCCTTAATGATGTTAAAACCACTAACAGATCTGGCCGAGGCTTTTGCAATATCGCCTCTAATTGATAAAACAATGGACGGCCGGTAAAATTCTTCTACTAGTCGGCTTGCCGCTAGTCCAATTACTCCTTCGTGGTAATTATCACTATGTAAAATTATTATTTTTTCATTGGTCTTTAATGCTTTCTCTTTTGCGTCAATTACCATTTCCTCAACTAAGTTTTGCCTATCTCTGTTGGTTTTCTCGAGCAAAGTAGATAGTTCAAGAGCCTTTGCTGGACTTTTTGTACACAGCAATCTGAGTGATTCAATGGCATGTGCAAGTCTGCCCATAGCGTTAATTCGCGGAGCAATCATAAAGTTCACATGATATGTATCAATGGTTTTAGGATCAATTGTAGCAAGATTACAAATTTCTCTTAACCCCGGTCTTTTTGTTTCTCGCAAAGTGAGGATGCCGTATTTAGCAAAACTTCTATTTGGTCCAACTAAAGGAAGCTGGTCGGCAATTGTCCCGATAGCGGTTATATCCAGTTGGTCGATCGCAAATACCCCATTAATCTCTCGCGAAACTACCCAAGCTATACCCGCACCGCCAATTTCTTTGGTATGAATAATCGAATATGCATCCTTTGGGTAAGTTTCGCCTTTTTCATGATGGTCTGTAATTATTACATCTACGCCAAGTTTAGTAGCAGTTGATACTGCGTTTGCGGCAACAATTCCATTATCAACAGTAATTATTAACTTAAGATTTGGATACTTAATTTTAAGCTTTTCGACACTTTTTGCATTTAAACCGTACCCCTCGGAAAATCTTTCAGGAATATAAGGCATAACATCAGCCTTTAAGTCCCATAAAGCTTCCCACACTATCGCTGTTGCACAAACTCCGTCGGCATCGTAGTCCCCGTAAACAACAATTTTTTCTTTCTTTGCAATTGCCGTGTTAATTCTCCGGATTGTCTTTCCAACCTGGGTCTTATCTATTTTTAATTCTTTTAATCTAAAGTCATTAGGATGCTTTGGATCCAAAAATTCTACTTGCTGTTTTTTTGTTTTAATTCCACGATTAGTCAGAAGAGTCTTCACAATATCCACGTTTTTATTTTTATTTAAAATCTCCCACTTAACACTCTCCATATCGTATAATTTATCTTAATGGAAACTAAGTTACCAGAAGAGGTAATCAAAATTTACAAAAAAATTGAGAATAATGGCTACGAAGTCTACATTGTAGGTGGAGCAGTACGGGATTTGCTTACGGGACGTCCGGTCATCGACTGGGATTTTACAACCAATGCTACACCTGAAGATATACTAAAAATTTTTAAAGACTCTTTTTATGATAATAATTACGGGACAGTTGGAATAAATAGCGAGTCAGGATTTAAGCCACACGAAGTAACGACATACAGAACCGAGCATGGATACAGCGACCACAGACGTCCCGATAAAGTGCTCTGGGGAAAGTCTCTGGAAGAAGACCTTAAAAGGAGAGATTTTACTATAAATGCTCTTGCAATAAAACTCGATGGAATGGGTATTAAAATAATAGATTTATTTGAAGGACAAAATGACCTTAAAAACAAAGTGGTGAAAGCAGTAGGAAACGCTAATGAGCGATTTAACGAGGACGCTCTACGAATGATGAGAGCTATCCGAATCGCATCCCAGTTAGGTTTTACAATCGAAGAAAAAACTTTCGAAGCGATCAAGATGCACTCTAATTTAATTAATGAAATTGCTGCTGAGCGAGTTCGCGATGAATTATTAAAAACCATTTCATCCAGTTTCTCTTTTGAAGGAATTGTTATCTTTAAAAGCTCAAGCCTGATGCACGAAATACTACCAGAACTCGAAGAAAACTTTGGAGTAGAACAAAAGTCACCAGGAAGACACCATACCTTCGATGTTGGTACCCATCTGGTAATGGCCCTAAAATACTGCAATTCGGATGATCCAATAACAAGACTAGCCACTTTGATCCATGATATTGGAAAAGCGAGGACTTTTAAAAAAATCGAAGACGGAACGATAACTTTTTATAACCATGAAGTCGTAAGCACCAAAATAGCTGCTAAAATCGCCGACAGACTTAAACTTTCAAACAAAGACAAAAATAAACTCTTAAAACTTGTGCGCTGGCATATGTTTTCGGTTAATGAAAACCAGACAGATTCAGCGCTTAGACGTTTCATCCGAAACGTTGGCAAGGAAAATATTCCCGATATTTTAATGCTTCGGGTGGCAGATAGACTTGGAGGGGGAGCAAGAGAAACTTCTTGGAGACTGGAAGAATTCAAAAGAAGATTAATTGAGGTTCAAAAACAGCCTTTTACTGTTCGGGATCTTAAAATTGACGGAAACGATGTAATGAAAACCCTCCGACTTCGCCCAGGACCAAAGGTCGGGGAAATATTAAATAATCTTTTTGAGAAAGTGGTAGAGAAAAAAATCGAAAATAGCAGAGATACTTTGCTAAAAAGAATTAAAGAACTAAAATCCACTTTTTCTTGATAATTGGCCCTGTTTTAGTAATTTACCATTTATGGGAGAGGTAGATACGGATAGGAGAATTAAATTAAAAGATCGGCTTGCCTTCGTTAAAAAAGCTGCTCAAATGGGAGGTGGAGAATATAGTGATGCAGGTGCCAGCGCATTAACAAGTGGATTAAATCCTACAGCTGAAATACAAGCCATGCGTCAGGATGGTATATTCAGAGATATTATTCTTCAGACTAATGCGGGTATACAGGCAATAATGGATACGTATCAGATAAGTAGGGAAGAGGCAGAGGAACTCGTGCAGAAAGTAATAGATCCTCGCTTATCACTAAACAACAGTAATCTATAAGCATCAAACACTAATTGCATCTCAGCGTGGCGATTAGTAAAGTCTGTGTTTTCTAAACTTGTTTTTAAATTTATTAAATAGGCTATCCCAAGTAATCAATAATGGTACAGCAACGAAAGGGGAAGAGTAAGTACCGGAAATTGTGCCAATCAGAAGTGCAACTGCAAACCAGCGGATCGTAACACCTCCAAATAATATCAAGGCAACAAGCATAAAAATTATCGTGAAAGAATTATTTAACGAGCGTACCATTGTCTCGGACAATGCCTTATTAGCAAGACTAACCAAATCATCACTGTACTTCTTTTGTGCCTCCCTTATTCTGTCATAAACAACAATAGTATCATGTACTGAAAAGGATAATGTAGTAAGTAATGCCGTCACAAAAAGGAAATCTACTTCCGCACCGAAAACTTTTCCTAAAAGTGAAAATAAACCGATCAAGACAAGACTGTCATGAAACATAGCCAAAATGGCACATGCACCGTACTTAATACTTTTGAATTGATAAGCGATCCAAAGCAATATTCCAACTGATGCTACTCCTATCGCATAAGTCGTCTTTTTAATCAAATCTTTACCGACTGAGGGACCAACGTTTTCGAATTTAATTTCCTCTATATTCCCTTCAGAATCCTCTTTAAGAGCATTTTTTATTTTCTCCCTATCAACGCTCTCTAAACTGCCAAGCTTAAAAAGATAAGTCTTATCCCCTGTTTCCTGAATAGAAGATACTTTAATGCCTAGATCTTGAGTTTTTTTAAGCGCACTTTCCGTTGAGATTTCGCGACCAAATTTATATTCAACAAGCGCTCCGCCTGTAAAATCAATTCCAACCCTTAGACCCCAACTAGTCAGAGAATAAATACCAATACCAATAAACAATAGCGAAATCGCAAAATAAATCATTTTGAACTTCATCCAACTCATAAAAGCTACCTTTTAATAAATAACCGCAACAAATTTCTTGAAACAAAAATTCCAGTAAATAAGCCAATCGCTATTCCAAGAGCAAGTGTAATTGCAAACCCGCGAACAGGCCCTGACGTATGCAAAAAGCTCCAATCGAACGGGTTGGCAAGTATAAACGCCGTAATTAAAGTGGCAATATTAGCATCTCTAATTGAATCCCACGCTCGCCCAAATGACTCTTCCAATGCATCAGCTGTATTTCTTCTCCCCTTCTCCTCCTTAAATCTCTCAAAAATTAGAATATTAGCGTCGACTGCCATTCCGACAGACAAAAGAAAACCCGCAATTCCCGGTAGCGTAATAACAACTGGAATTAATTTATAAAGGGCCAAAGACAGTATTCCAAAAATGACAAGTCCAATGCTTGCTACAACCCCAAGTCTGCCGTAAACTACCATCATAAAAATCAAAACCATACCAAGACCCAGAAGTCCAGCTTCAATACTCTTTTTGACAGACTCCTCACCTAAAGTTGGGCCAACAGTTCGTTCCTCAACTACTTTAATTGAAACAGGAAGTGCACCAGCGGTTAGCTGAATTGCAAAATTTCTTGCCTCGTCCAATGTAAAGTCTCCCGAAATTTGTGCCGCACCCCCTGTTATTTTTTCCTGGACAATTGGAGAAGAAATTAACTCACTATCAAGTAAAATACTTAAAGGTTTACCTACGTTTTCTTCAGTAATTTTAGCAAATTTTTCTGCACCTTCATTTGTAAACTTAATTGATACAACAGGGCGCCCCGTAGTCGATTCATATGACACCCTTGCGTCAGCTAGATCTGAACCGGAAAGATTTGTCGGGATAAAATTTATATTCTCTCCTTCCCCACTAATGGTTGAAAATACAAGCTTCGCTGTTTTCCCAATAATATCTATTGCCTCTTTGGTATTTTTAACACCTGGTAACTCTATGATCAATCTGTCTTTACCTTCAAATGAAGAGACCAACACATTTGGCTCCGACACACCAAAAAGATTAACTCTACGCTCGACTACACTTTTAAGCCCGTCCAGTGCCAATTTTCTTTTTTCCTGGTCCAGTCCGCTACTGTCTGCCTCGAAGACCAAATGACTCCCTCCGGCCAAATCCAATCCCAGAACTAAATCTAAACTTCTTCTAAAAGAAAATCTTCCTAAATTTATGCCCAAATCTAGCCTTTTTACTTTTTGATCGATTTTAACTGGACCGAGGTCAAAATTAACGTTTAACTCTTTTGGTAAGTCAATAAGCAACGCTAGCATTGTTAAAGCTAAAATTAAAAGTATCTTTTTTAAATTTTTTGAAGCAGACATTTAGGAAACCAAATCCTCCTCGTCCCCAATTATCATTACACGGCTACCCAGAAGAATGTTTTGGACAAACGGATCCCTTCTTTTCTTTCTAAAATCGAATTCCTCTTTACTCATTACAGCATAATTAATCTCCATATTTCTTCTGGTTTCCTCTGCTCGAATCAAAGCAGCCAATTCTGGTAAAGTCACTTCTCCCGTAAGTAGAATATCCACATCATCTTCTTTTTTCCTTTTTTTGTAACGGACAAACCTTCCCGAAAACATTACAAAAGAAATTTTGCCAAGCTTTGACTTATTAGAGAGAATTTGCAAACCAAGCCCTGTTGACTTTGCAACCATTGATATAAGATCTCCAAACATTGGGTAATCATCTCTGACCCAATAGTAAATTCTGTTTCCCCTTGCTTCTTTTTTCAAAATCCCAGCCTTTTCCAATCTCTCGAGTTCTCTTCTTACTGCATTAATTTCCTCGTTCACTTCACGGACTATCCCCCGTACATGGTACATCTCCGATGGATTAGAAAAGAACAGCCGCAAAATCTTTATTCTCACTTTTGAAGTTATTATGTCTGAAAGCTCGGCCATTTTCTTCCCATGGGGCAGCAATATATTAATTATACCTTACTTAACATTCACTTTGTTACCTTTAGGCACAGCTTCTATCCAAATCTCACCTTCCACAAAGTTAATTTCTTTTCCTTTGGCGTCATAAAACCTGGTTCTATCCGTTCTTGATTTCTTCTTCCATGTGGCTTCTACCTCGTCGCCATTTTGATAAATCAAAGCTTTACCTTCTCCCGTTGTGGTATATAACATATGCTTATTTCTGTCAACAGGGCCGCGCTCTGTTAAAAACACAATAACTACGTTTTTGCTTGTTATTTGCGTATTTTCAAAAGCTAAATCGGTGTGCTTAACCTCCCCATTAAACCGTAAGTAACTGTTATTATCTTTATTATATGTCCATTTTACTTCGTATTCTGGCTTGTTAGACCAAAACTCGAATGAAATTTCGCTAACTTTTGGACTCGATAGTGGTTTTTCATTACTAAAAGTCCAAGAAATAAATGACTTATCCCAACTATCTCCCTCGGAACCTTTTGCTCCATACCCACGTTTCTCGGCCTCCTCATAAGCCCTGTCAAGGTTTGCAACCATTGTGTGCTCAACAGCTATATCTTCTTTACCTACGCTCTTTAATCTACCTGGGTTGCGTCTAAACACAGGAACACCCGAATCATATATCGTATCAAAATCGTTGCCTTTCGGTACTCTCCAGCCAATTGTCGCCAAAAGTTCAAGGGCACGGGCTTCCTTCACCGTATCTCCAAAACCACCAAAGTCATTTGCTCCACCCACATGCATAAAAATTGGGTATTCACCATATTCAGATGCCCAATCTATAAAATAAACTCTAACTGATCTAACAGGCGCCACTTCTACTTCGGTTCCTGCCACACCGCAATAGAAAACTCCCAAAAATCTTGTTATACCGCCTTCAGCCACTGCCTCATAAACAACATCTGCCTTCGACAAGCCTTCTGGAGGTCTCGAGTCCACATGATTTTCAATCATGACCGTTATTGGGCGCCTTCCTTCCCAAATAGTTTTCTCCGGCTTAGTAAAAAGCTTTCCATTTATGGGACACTTTTCTGTTTTTGGAAGCTCTGTAATCTTTGATCGCGCAGACTCCAACTCGCTTGTATCCATAATGGGGGAGCTCTCTCCAGAGCCCCCTTTCAATAAACTAAACACTGCCCAAGATGTACCAGCTGAAACTAAATACAGCCCCAAAAGGCCTAATAAAAAAGTTGCCTTTTGTGAAGCTATTAATTCCTTAACTTTCATGTTTTTATAATCTCCTGCGCCTCTCTTAGAGCTTTTTCTTCCTCATTCGACAATTTGTATCTACTTTTTCCGTCTTTGACTGGCTTTATATAAACTCTTGTCCTCTCTCTGGCGTGGATGCTTGTTATAACAAAACCGTGATTCTCCCCATCCAAAATAGCTAGAGAGAAACTGTGCTCTCCGCCAAAGTCCCCCAAGGGATTAAATCTAACCAAGCCTACTTTTTGGACAAAAAGCTTACTTACTTCCTTAAAAGAAACAAGCTCTTTTTCAAGCCTTATTATATCTTTCCTGTTTTTGCCGCTTAAGTCAACTATGTTATCTAATATTTTCTTTAAATTGCCTTCTTTGACCCCTTTTACCAACCTCAAATAATGTCTCAAAATCCAATAAAAGATTAGACTTAAACCAATCAACCATAATACTATTATTACTAGTAAAATCGCCTGTCCCGACATCTTGTTTAGCTAAAGGAGTATAAACTCCACTTACTCGAGTTTGCAACTCTCGCAAGTGATTTTGATCCCCCAAAATACTATTTATGAGTGCAAACCAAAGTATTTTGGGTATACACAATCTTGATAAAGGTGTGTCAAGAATGTATTTTAATATAAATGTCCAAAAGAACAAGAAAAGATAAGGAAAATCCCAATTATGATTTCTTAATCAAATGGGAACCAAGCTTGCCAAAATTACCACAAAGCAAAATTGTCAAGGGGGAATTAGTAAACACTAGCTTCAACGAAACTGACAAGATCTATAAAGACAAAAAAGCCAGGTCTTCGGCAAATCCACGCATGAGCTTATGGAACAATAAAGATTTAGTAAAATCACTTATATTCTCTAGCCTTATTTTGTGCGTAGAGATAGTGATATACTTATTAAAGTCAAGCGGGGGGAGGTGATAATTAATGTCAATGTACTGTGTAAAATGTCGCGCTAAAAGAGAAGGTAAGGATTTGGTAGATGTCACCATGAAGAATGGAAAGAAAGCAAAGAAAGGTAAATGTGAAGTTTGTGGCACTACAATGTTTAAGATTGGAGGATAAATTCCTCTGTTTTAAATACTTATAAACAAAAGGTTTCCGCTCATTGCGGGCCTTTTGTTGTATAATTTCTTCGTGAAAAATCATTATTTCAAAACTGTCTTCAAAATTTTTCGGAACAATCATTTGCCAGTACCGCTTGAAGTTTTCGGTAAAGACCCATATAAAACTCTTTTATCCACAATGCTTTCGTCTCGAACAAAAGACGAGGTAACTCTTGAGTCCTCAAAGCGACTATTTAAAAAAGCACCAGATATCAATAAACTAAAAAACTTGAAAACGAAAGAACTAAAAAAATTAATATACCCGGTCGGATTTTATAAAACCAAAGCCAGACAGCTAAAACTCCTATCAAATATTATCTTAAAGAAATTTAACGGTAAAGTTCCAAACACAAGGAAAAAGTTAATGACACTTCCAGGAGTGGGTATAAAAACTGCAAACTTGGTACTAAGCAGAGCTTTCGGAAAGCCCGCAATTGCTGTGGACACCCACGTTCACAGGATTACTAACCTTCTGGGCTGGGTAAAAACCGCCACACCTGAGCAAACCGAAACTAAATTAACAAAAATCTTACCTAAAAGATACTGGAAAGATATTAACCGGCTTTTCGTTTCAATCGGCCGCCAATATGCTTCGAAGAGAAAACTTGAAGAGTTTTTAATAAAAAATAAATTGATTTAATAAGCTGTTATTGCCACCCCAAAGCCACCTTGGGCGTAGATGCAGCCCCAGACAAATTCTCCACCAGTTAATAACTTTTTATGTCCTAAGGTATTTTCCCACAGTGAAACAGCTTCTTGGGCACTTTGTGCCCCAGAAACTAAAAACTCGGACAAAGTATATTTATCATAAATCCACTTTAAATCAGGTCTTTTTTCCGGCATATTTGAAAATCCCTCATGACCATCGAGTTTGCCTAATTCCAGTAGTTCATTTAAACGAATTGAAGCTATTGTGCACAATTCGGATTTGTTAGAAAGTTCATTTACACCAAATTCATTTCTTCTTTTATTAACTAAATTCCAGAGCTCAGGACCACTCCACGATTGGGTATTAGATTTACCAGTCTCAATTTTGGGAGTGGTACTTGGTACCACAGTCGGAGATAAAGTTGGAGACGGAGACGGGGTAGCAATATCCCTAAACACCAGCCCATAAGAAAATTTATCAAACTTGTCTGTTTGCCCCTTCTGTTCTCCTAATCTAAATCCGATTAAAAAAGCTCCAAATCCAAAACTACTTACTAAAACAACAAACAAAACAATATTTAAAAACTTAACAAAAATAATTTTGAGTTTTAACCTGTAGTTTTGCATTCAAATTTTTAAGTTTTAACTTTCTAAAATTATCGTAACAGGTCCGTCAAGTTCCGTATTTATCTTCATATATTCTCCAAAGCTTCCTGTTTCAACTTTTACACCCAAATTCTTAAGTTTATCTATAAAGTGTTCATAGATTTCTCTTGCCTTTTTCGGATCAGCTGCTTCTATAAACGAAGGTCTATTTCCGTCTTTTGCATACGCATAAAGCGTAAATTGAGAGACAACCAAAACCTCCGCACCAACATCCCTTACGGATAGATTCATTTTCCCAAACTCGTCGCTCATCACCCTTAACTTTGCTAGTTTTCCAGCCAATTGGTGAGCTTTTTTCTCTGTGTCGTTTTTTCCGACTCCAACTAAAACAAAAAAACCCTTGCCAATTTTCCCGACAACTTTTTTGGTTCCAACAACCTCAACAGAAGCACTTTTTACTCTTTGAATTACCAACCGCATGGAGCTATTGTAGCAAAAAAGATTCACAATTGGACTATTGACTAAAACAGTAACTGAGGTTACTCAAAATTTTTCGTCTCGAGCTACTTCATTAAAAACCTCGACTGCTCTTCTAATATTCTCTTGGTGATTATCGGTGGCAAAAAAGTAGCGATTCCCAATCCCGTCACCATCAATAAATATCCTCATATTGCCGTCTGTAAAAGGTAATCTTAAAGTTGCTTCCGAAGACTCCCTTCTAACTTCATAAGACAGTTCATCTACAAATTGCTTCAAATCCCTTAAACCCTCAACGGGTCCTCCTGAATCTATCCCCTGAGAGGCGACGTGATCCGTTAATACCTTAGCCCTTTTTGGCTCAAGACTAACACCTTTTCCTCCACCAATTCTACGAACCTGTTCGACTACTTCTAAAGCATAATGCGCCACCAGGTCTCTATCAAGTGCGGGATACTTTAAAGAATCTACAAGTTTACCAAGAGAGTTTCTCATTCCTCGAATTTCTTCTTGTTCTTTAATGCCTACTAAAGACGAAGCTTCATGATCTGCTGATAAATCAATATCGTCAATTACCATCAATTTGTTCTTATTATACACGAAGACTTACCTAAAGCGCCCGAATCGGAGGTTGCAGTGTAGGAAATTGCTGGGTATGATATTTGCGTGAAACCTCAAAACGACAGATGGCCTTTAATTGCCTTAACTTTACTTTCCACATTTGCATTTTTTCGCTCGATAAACGAATTTCCATTAAGAAACTGGGATGAGGCATGGTATGCCGAAATAAGCAAAAATATGGCAACTAATAATACGGGTCTCTTAATGCCCTTTTGGAATGGAAAATACTACTTTGACAAGCCCCCTATGTACTTCTGGCTTTCCTACCCAATATTTAAAATTTTTGGTCCAGGAGAATGGCAAGCAAGAGCCGTTAGCGCAACAGCCGCGGTCTTAACTGTGCTAATGATTTTTATTATTGGTAAAAAACTATTCAATTATAAAATAGGATTGGTTGCAGCAGTTATTTTCCTCACACTTGGGCAGGTTGTAGAAAGGTTCTCACACGGAAATCTTGACGCGCTAGTTACACTATTTTCTATCCTGTCGTTTTACTTCTACATAGCAAGTAAAAGTAACAAATCTCGAGTACTGTCGGGTATATTTCTTGGTAGTACAGTGTTGACCAAAGGAATAGTCTTTGGGTTTTATCCTCTGATCTGGATTCTAATTTATGAATATCTACTGGGTAAAAGAAGGGTAAAAAGTGTTGTGCTGGTTGTTTTAGTGTCTTTAACAGTATCTTTGTGGTGGTATATCTATGGGATACTAAAATTCGGAAAAGAATTTATATCTTCATTTATTCTTGACCCATTCGCGGGAAATTTGTCGTGGAAAAACCCAAAGGTTGATTTTACTTTATTCAAGGTTTTAATAAGAGATGTCGGATTTTGGCTGGCTCCAGTAGCTTTGTGTCTTTTTAAGAATTTCAAAAATAAACTACTCTGGTTTTTGATGTTATCGGTTCTAGTCCTATCCTTTCCCCTAAATTTATTAGCCGACAAACTGGGCTGGTTTTTGCTACCCGTCTACCCTTTTGTATCTTTAGTTATAGGATACTCCATCCTCAATTTTGGCAAAAAATATATTTTTCTATTACTCTTGCTAATTATCTTGCAGTTCAATCATGTCAAAAGAATAGAACTTGAACTCCCAGACAGGTCTCTGATTGGCGCGAAATTGGGAATGTTTACTAAAATGAATTTTAATCCCGAAACCAAACTTGTACTTGATAGTCCCGATTTTCCATCTTTCATTTACTATTCGGGCTTAGATGAAGTTACTGTCACAATTCAAAATGGCGGCAAGGCAAACGAATGGTGGATAGTAAGCCATGATGATATCTCGGAATTTAAAGATTATATTATAATTACAAAAGACCCGCAGAAATTCAATAAAGATATGCAAACAATCACAACGGCCCCTTACGGCTATAAGTTGCTAAAACTATAGTAATATTTATGGCAAGCATTTCGGTCTTTTTTCCCTGCTACAACGATGAAAAAACTATTGCCAAGTTGGTCAAAAATGTCTTCCTGATCCTTCCAAGTCTATCCAAAGATTATGAGGTAATTGTCATAGACGATGCTTCAAAAGATAAAAGTGTAGACATTCTTAAAAAACTTCAAAAAAAATACCCAAAATTAAAACTCGTTTTTCATAAAATCAATCAAGGATACGGTGGTACCTTAAGAAGTGGATTTGAAAAATCTAGAAAGGAACTTATCTTTTACACCGACGGGGATGGGCAGTATAACGTAAATGAACTACCTATCCTTTTAAACCTAATGACCTACGACACCGACTTTGTAAATGGGATAAAGATGGTAAGGAGGGACCCTACATACCGCATATTTTTTGGCAATCTATACAGTTTTATTGCCCGCTGGCTTTTTTGGCTTCCCACCTACGACGTTGACTGTGATTTCAGACTCATTAGAAAAAAAATAATCGACAAAATACATTTAACTTCAAATTCAGGAGCAATCTGTGTAGAACTAGTTAAAAAATGTCATCTTATTGGGGCAAGGTTTCGTCAAGTTTCTGTCCACCATTACCAAAGACGTTACGGTAATTCACAATTTTTTAGAATTAGCCGTATCCTTTCAACCTTCAAGGAACTTTTAGCTTTGTGGTTTGAGTTGGTTTTACTTAAAAAGTGAAAATATCAGAATACCAAAAGCTGTTTGATAATGAAACTACCCACTTTTTTTACGTCTCTCTTCATAATTTAATTATAGACGAAATCGAGAAATTACTTCCAATGTACGGCAAAATCCTTGATGCGGGTTGTGGCACGGGGCTACTAACTAAAAAGCTTGAAAGGTTTGGAAGTGTTACTGCGGTAGATATTAACCCCGAGGCAATAAGATTTTGTAAAAAACGGGGTGTAAAAGTAATAAAAGCATCCATTAATGAACTACCTTTTGAGGACAACTCATTTGACATAGTCACCTCAATTGATGTTTTGTACCATAAAGGCGTCAACGATAAACTGGCTATAAAGGAGTTTTACAGAGTTATAAAACCCAAGGGGTTTTTGATCTTAAGAGTTGCAGCCAACAACTGGCTTTCTAGCGAACACGACCAAAAAGTCCACACTCGCCACAGATATTCAAAAACTGAGATCGGGGAAAAATTAGAAGGGGCAGGGTTTAGAGTTGCAAAACTCTCATTCATGAACTTTTCTTTACTACCAGCTGCTATCCTATTTAAAAACTTGTCACTTAAGAAAGTAAACCCTTTTGTGAACTTTATCTTCAAATATATTCTCGCAGTCGAGAACAAATTATTAGGACATATAAACTTACCTCAGGGAACAGGCCTTTTTGCTGTTGCAAAAAAGTATTAATTTGGTGCTCCGGAGGCGAGTAAGCCAGGTTCTGTTTTTCGGCAACCATCAATCTATGCCCTCAAACTTCGGGGCTCGGCAAGGCTTACCTTCAGCGCCCCATTCGGAGGTTGCAGCGGAGGGGATTGCCCTTTTCACCCTCTTCCCCAAACCTTTTAGGTTAGGGGTGAGTTGTAGTCTCTGTTGCTCTAACCAGCGGTTACCCGTCAAGGTTTACACCTCGTCTCCTGCCTTGAGCTGCCTGGACTTTCCTGACCACTTCGCCGAGGCTCCGCGGCCCGATTGCCCTTCCTCCAGAGCGTTAATATTATACCAAAAAGCACAATAATTATCGACTTTTTTCAAGCCGAGGAGAAGTGTAATACTCATTTATAATCACCCTTAAGGTTATTATTACTGGTACAGCCAAAATGGCTCCTGCAATTCCTGCCAGTCTGAAGCCAACCAATAAGGACAATAAAGTTACCACCGGATTAATACCAGCTGATTTCTCCATAATTTTAGGGACGAGAACATAATTTTCAACTTGTTGAATCAGAAATGAAAGCGCAATTACAGCAAAGCCACTTATGGGTGAAATCCCAAAACCTACAATAACAGCAGGCACACTAGCAACAACAGGACCAATGTTTGGGACAACTTCAAGCAAACCCGCGAGGACTCCTAAAGGCACAGCATAGGGGATACCTAACACAACTAAGCCAATATAAGTCGTAAAACCAACCGAAAACATAAGTAAAAGCTCTCCCCTGGTCCAACCTCCCAAATCCTTTTCCATTCTACCCAAAACCTTTTCAATCTTTTTAGCCTGAGACTCTGGTAGTATTGAATACAATTGTTTATCCAATTTCTCGCGGGCGACCAGAAAATAAAGTGCGATAATAAGTACCGCAAACACTGTCAAGATGTTCGAAAAAACTGAAACGCCAAGCCTCAAGAGTTGTGAAGAAATCGTACCAAATTGAGATGTAATCTCATCAGTCACTTGCTGTACAACACTATCCGGAATTTGTAATCTTTCAAGGTATAAAGGAAAGTTTTTTGCGAAGTTCCCAGATTGTTCCACAAGTGGAGTCAGTACAGTCCCAAAAGCAAAAGTTAAAAAAGCCGCACCCAACAGATAAACAACAATTGCAGCAAGCGCTCTTGGAATCCGGTGTTTATGCAATTTTTTGACAGTGGGATTTAGTATCGCGGAAAGCAATATTGCGACAAAAACCAAAAAAATTATGTCACGAATAAGATATACGAACCATAAAAGTATCAGGAAAAAAATTGTAAAAATTATTGTTCTGTGAGAAACTTCAATTTTTTGCGTCATACTTTGACTCTTTTTACTTGTCTTAAGGAAAGCCTACTAAGATTTATACCACTTTTCGACCATGTTTTCCATATTTCGTAGATAATCTTTTTTACTTACATCAAACCAGTTTATTCTCTGATCCCGCTTAAACCAAGTAATTTGCCTCTTGGCATAATTATGCTCTGCATCTTTCCATTTTTTTACTACCTCTTCTAAAGTCAATTTACTTTCAAAATATCCTCTCAACTCTTTATATCCAATGCTACACATTGATTGATCACTCCATTTAACTCCTGAGTTAAGAAGCTTTTTTATCTCTGCAATTATTCCCTGATGAAGCCTTTTGTGAACTCTTTTATTTATGTTATCGTTACGAATATGCTTGGGTAGTGTGAGTCCGATAAAGAGAGTGTCAAATTTGCTATCTTTCTTAAGGCTCCTTCGACCTTTCTCGCCGTAACTCACAACTTCGATTGCACGAATTAGCCTACGTGGATTTTTCCTATCTGAAGTATTTAAAGACGCCGATTTTATGGGATCAAATCGGCTCAGTAAATTATATAATTCGTCTACGCTTTTGTTTGCTAAACTACGCCGAAGACTCCTATTTGCCGGCACATTGATTGTGGAAATATCATCAACTACGGCTTTAATATATAACCCAGTCCCTCCAACTATGATTGGCAGTTTTCCTCTGTCAACAATGCTTTTTAATATTTTATCTGCAAACCTCTTGTATTGTGCGACGTTAAACTGTCGAGTAGGGGAGACTAAATCATAACCCCATACTTTTACTCTCAGGATGCTGTAAAACACAATTGGTTCACCTCTGTATTTGAGATTTGAGATTTGGGGTTTGAGATTTACGGGTAATTCTTTACCTGTACCTATATCCATCCCTCTGTACACTTGTCTGGAATCGGCAGATATCAGTTCACCATTAATTTTCTTGGCAAGCCTTAAGGCCAACTTTGTCTTCCCCGTAGCTGTTGGTCCGCATACCACAAGTACTTTTTGCATATTTAACTAGATGCGCTTGTATAGCGGGTTAGAGCAAAATTCCAAAATCTGTAAGACGCAACAAGCGCCACAGCACCTATGCCAAGTGTCGCGATAATACCGATCGGACTCACCAGTCCCATCAGGGCCTTGGCAGGTAAAGTAATCATCACTCCAACAGGAATGAGATAAGTAATAATAGATCTTATAGGCTCACGGTAAATGTCTACTGGTAGTTTTCCAAGGTTAATAATATCGCGATATATAAAAACCAAGTGATCCACCTCTAAAGTTATTATCCCGAAACCCAAAACGAAAATGTGAAAGGCAGTGGCAATAAGCAAGCCGTTCACAATAAGTAACACATAGAATGCAATATGCAGTATCGACGGAGTCAATTGCGAGCCAATGTAAAATATTGTAAAAATTAAAGGCGGAATTGTAATTAAATCAATTATGTCTGCCCCACCCATTAGACTCCTAAAAAGTGGGCTAAACGGCTTAACCAAGGCAAGATCAAAATCTCCTGAAATCAGCTGTGGTCTAAATCTATAGACTTCACGAAATAGAAATTGCGAAGTAATATCAACGAGGTTGAAAGTTAAAAAGAAAAATATTGACTGATGAAGCGTGTATCCCGCAAGACCCTGAGAACCTTTAACTAAAAAGAATATAAAAAGAGTAAAAAAAACAAATCGAAGCACTTTACCTGTTAGAAAAATGAACAGCGCAATTTTTACATAAAAAACAGCAAGAAAAGAATTCCTACTCATCATCCACCAAATCCGTAGATAATATGAAATTTTCTTCATCTTCCTTCAGAGCGATAAACCTTTAACCCTAATCTCCAAATTTTATTGACCATTACAGATAGGATAGCTACCCAGATAGCGCCGATTAATACATTTCTAACAGTCAGTAATGTATCAAATTTTCCTAAATAAATTTGCAGGGGCGAAAACAACAAATACGGAAAAGGAGTAAGGTACAGAATATTTTGGAAATTTACAGGTAGTACGTCAAGAGGAAAAACGCCACCGCCCAAAAAATCAACAAATATAAACAAAAGAAAGGAAGCACCCCAAGCTTGATCTGGGTACCACAAGGCAAACATGCTAAACAAAAACATAAGCAGAAAAAATAAAAGAATCGCGGTAAAAATTGAAAATACAAAAAACGTCAACTGTAAAGCTTCAGTCTGCAAAAAAAACGGCGGCTTTAAAACAATAAACAGTAATACCGCCTCAAACATAGCAAATGACAAATTAAGAAGCTTGCTCGAAAGATCACGGGTTAACCAATACTTAATATAGTTTATTGGTTTAACTAAATAATTAGACAAATCCCCTCTTGATACCTCACCCGCGATATCAACCGACCTTGCAGAAAGAACAATTGACCTTACTATAATAAGGCCAAAAACATAAGTTAAAATCTTCGGCCTGTCATAACCAAATATTTGCGTACTTGGACTAGAAAAGACCGTATCCCAAAGGAAAAAGATCAAAAAAAACTGCATTATATTCCTGACTCTCCACATAACAAAATTTAGCCTATAGGCAAATTCTTGGGCAAAGGAAATTTTAAAAATCGCTAAATACTTATCCATTCTTCTTTCTCTTTAGGTTTTTAGTTTCACCACTAAAAATTCTTCGAACGACGTTTTCAACTGGCTCTTCCTCAATGTTCAAGTCTTCAACGGAAAAATTCTGGAGTATTTCGGATGCGGCCAATGTAGCCATTGATCGAGAAACTAAAATCTCAACTTTAGGAATCGAAATGCTGATAACTTTACCAATTTTTTCCAAACTTTTATAATCTCCATCGCCTGACAGTACTACTTTAATTATCTTCTCCTTAGCATACAAAGATACCAGCTCACTTAAATTCCCATCAAATATTATCTTCCCCTTATCTATTACTATCACTCGCTTGGCAAGACTTGCCACATCTCCCATATTATGCGAGGTCAATATTACCGTCGCCTTAAACCTTTTATTGTAACTCAGGATAAAATCTCTCATTTTCTGAGAAGCCACAACGTCCAAACCAATTGTTGGCTCGTCCAAAAATAGAACTTTGGGCCCATGAATAAGCGCCGCCACAAGTTCAAGTCTCATTCTCTGACCCAATGAAAGGCGCCTGACAGGAATACTCAACAATTTTTTGACATCAAGAAGACTTACTAACTCATTCAAGCTTTCCTCATACTTTTTACGGGGTATTTCGTAAATCGCGCGATTCAGTTCAAAAGTTTCAATTGCAGGTAAATCCCACCAAAGCTGGTTTTTTTGTCCCATGACCAGAGCGATTTTTTTTAAGAATTCACTCTTTCGATCCCATGGATCAAAGCCTTCTACCAATACATGTCCACTAGTTGGGTAAAGCAGGCCTGAAAGAGTTTTAAGTGTTGTAGTTTTTCCTGCACCATTAGGACCAATGAATCCAACAAGCTCGCCTTCTTCAATCGTGAAGGAAATTTGTTTTAAAGCATGTACAGTCTTTTTCTCTGGATTAAATAAAGCTTTAATCGCCTCTTTCAGCCCAGGTTTTTTTACTGTCACTTCAAAATTTTTAGTCAATCGGTGAACTTTAACCGAAAGGTCCATTACTTAAAGTATATCACCGAGAAACTGCTCTTTTGAATTTTTTGCCCGGAGTAAATTTGGGGGATCTGTGGGATTTGATAGTTACAAACTTCTCAGTATTAGGAATCTTTACTGTTTTTGACTTTACCGGAATCACCCTGAAAGTACCAAAACCAGATAATACTACTCTTTTTTCTCCTTTAGCCAAAACCCTGCCGATTTCAGAAAGAAAAACATCAATACACTCTTCCGTAGCTCTCTTGGTTAGATGAGACTTGCGAGCTACAAGTTCAATAATTTCCCTTTTTGTCATAAACTATTACGCCACAAGCATAATTTAAAGAATTTCCTTTGTCAAGTATTCTTGTTATTTTGCCGTAGTTGTGGCTTGAGCACGGGTTTCTCGAATTACTGTAACTTTTACTTGTCCCGCATATTCGGCTTCTTTTTCGAGCCTACTTACTATATCGTTGGCGAGAACTGTTAACTTATCTTCATCAACTTCTTCTGGCTTAACTATCACTCTCACATCGCGACCCGCTTGGAAAGCTATTGCTTGATCTACACCTGGAAAACTCCCTGAAATCTCCTCAATTTTAGTCATTCTTTTTACATAGTCTTCAAAAGGTTCGTAGCGTGCCCCAGGTCTTGAACCTGAAACAGCATCGGCAATCCAAACTATGACAGACTCGGTAGACGAAAACGGCTTATCTTCATGATGCTCTGCAACAGCTGCTATCACTTCTTTTGGAAATCCGAAACGTTTGACTGTCGCTACTCCTGCATCTACATGATTTCCTTCAACATCTGTCACAACTTTACCAATATCATGCAAAATGCAACCAAGCCTCACTATTTCAGTATCAGCACCTATTTCTGAGGCAACCGACACACCTATTTTGGTTTCTTCAATTGTGTGAAGAGCTAAATTTTGACCGTAAGAAGTTCTAAATTTAAATCTGCCAATAAGCTTTACTACTTCTGTTGGAAGATTAAAAACACCGCATTCCTGAGCAATTTTCTTTCCTTCTTCAAGAAGAATATCTTCCATCTGTGACTTAACAAGCCTTACTACTTCTTCAATTCTTGAAGGTTGTATTCTGGTATCCTTGAGTAGCATCTCAAGTGCTCTCCTTGCTATTTCTCTTCTAATTGAGTCAAAAGATGAAAGTCTGATTACATTACCCTCGTCAAGCTCAATCTCTACTCCGGTTTCTTTTTCAAAACTTCTAATGTTTCTTCCTTCACGACCGATAATCCGGCCTTTTGTTTCCTCGGATTCGACTGTAACCGTAGAAACCGTGTACTCCGCAACGTAAGTTGTCGCTCCATGCTTCATGGCGTCAGCAAGTATCTCTTTGGCCTTTTCTTTGGCTTCGAGTTTTATCTTTTCTTCCGCTTGCCTTATCTTTTTAGCCACTTCCGAAGTTAGACTTCTTTGAAACTCATCAAGAAGTATTTTTCTGGCCTCAATTCTGGTCATTCCAGAAACTCTCTCCAATTTATCAATAAGGTCACTTTCTCTTGCCTTTAAAGACACTTCTTTTTTTCCCAAGAGTTCCCTATCGTGCCTTATCTCGTCAAGCAGTATCTTAATATCGTCTTTTGACATATAAACTTGAAGCAAAAAATTCACTCTTAAGAGTAATTGTTGAGAAGATTTAATTTTCTTAACTCCTCAAGCATATTGCTTCCTTTTGATTTTACTTTTTATCAAGAAATTCGTCAATCACTTCCCTTGCAATGTCCCAGTCAAAACCCCTCCTTAAGAGTAAGCTGTACGCTCTCTTTCTGGCTTTATTCATTGGTAAATTATTATATTGATTTACTTTTTTACTCATTATATTTGTAGCTATCTTTTTTTGTTCATTTATAACATTTTTCTCCTCAAAAACGGTACTTATAATGTCTTCAGAGATACCTTTTATTCTTAATTCATTTCTAAGTAATCTTTCTCCTTTCGGTCTAAATGTCAATCTTTGATCAACCCACCAGCGAGCAAACTCTTTGTCATCAACTAATCCCAAACTCTTTAGTTTATTAAACAGCTGTTTTTGTACGCCTTTAACAGTCTTTTTTCTATTGAAGTAACGTTCTATTTCTTTTATTGAACGGGGGCGAAGCGTCGCAAACTTTATTACTTTATCGAATATATTTTGGTATTCAGTCTGCTTGTTCATCACCTATCTCTTTTGGTATTTTTTTGCCTGAAGCCACTGTTTCACGAATTTTCTTTTCAATTTCTTCAGCAAATTTCGGATTATCTTTAAAGTGCTGTTTGGCACCTTCCCTACCCTGGGCAAGTGTCTTACCTAGGTAATTATAAAATGATCCGCTTTTAGTTAGAATTCCAAGTTCCACCGCAACATCAAGAAGACTTCCAACTTTTGATATACCCTCATCATTCATAATGTCAAATTCAGCAACACGAAGAGGAGGAGCAACTTTGTTTTTAACCACTCTAACTCTGGCTCTCACTCCAATAACATTGTCTCCTTCTTTTATCGTGTCCACCCTTCTTATATCCAGCCTTACAGAGGAATAGAATTTTAAGGCCAAGCCCCCCGGAGTAGTTTCGGGATTCCCAAACATCACCCCGATTTTTTGCCTAAGCTGGTTAGTAAAAATCAAAATGGTTTTAGACTTCGAAATCGCACCCGTAAGTTTCCTCAAGGCTTGGCTCATAAGTCTGGCTTGCATACCCATAACTGCATCACCCATTTCACCTTCGAGTTCAGCTCTTGGGACCAACGCAGCAACAGAGTCCACCACAATCACATCCAATGCACCGGAGCGCACTAAAGTTTCTGTAATTTCAAGTGCCTGTTCTCCCGAATCGGGCTGACTCAAAAGCAAATCATCCAAATTGACTCCAACTGTCTCAGCACGAGTGGGGTCTAATGCATGTTCTGCATCGATAAAAGCTGCTTGTCCACCCCTTTTTTGTGCTTCAGCAATAACATGAAGGGCAAGAGTAGTTTTTCCCGAGGCTTCTGGTCCGTAAATTTCGACTATTCTTCCTCTTGGAAGCCCACCAACCCCGAGCGCCAAATCAAGTGCAATTGAACCGGTTGAAATGACATCAACATTCATTGACTGCCTGTCTCCAAGTTTCATGATAGACCCCTTACCATACTGCTTTTCAATTTGCTCCATAGCAAGTTTTATTGCCTGAAGTTTTTGTGAACCTGAATCGTTATTTGAAATATTCTGTAGAGCGGGCCCGTTTTTCCCTCTAGCCATTCTGTTTTCCTTGTACCATACAATCTTGGTAAAAACAAGAGTTGGCCAACAGCTAATCCGGGTCAGTCAGGTGGATATATGGTAAAATTCACAGGACGGGGAATAGTTTAACGGTAGAATACGCCCATGGGGTGGGTGTGGTAGGTGTTCAATTCACCTTTCCCCGACCAAAAGAGAAAAGTCGTTACCTACCTCTTTTTTTGTAGCCCTCACACATAATAGAATTATTGTTATATGAAAGAAATCGAAAGTATCGTTGTTGCTAGTAAGAATCCCGCTAAAGTCGAAAGATACGGAAAGTTATTATCTCAATATACTTCACAAGTTGTAGGTCTGAGTGATTTAGGTATAACTGACAAGCCAGAAGAAAATGGGGAAACAGCAGAACAAAACGCTGAGATAAAGGGTAAACATTATGCACAAAGAACTGGTATGTTAGTCTTTTCTGAAGATGAAGCGTTATATGTTGATTTTTTGCCAGAGAACCAGCAGCCTGGGGTCCATGTAAGACGGATAAACGGCAAAGATGAGGTTGATGATGAAACACTACTCTCGTATTGGGAGCAAGTCGTGTCTGCGGTACCTGAAGAAGAACGGGCGGGTAAATGGCATATTGCTTACTGCATAGCACATCCAGATGGAACTATACACACTGTTTCTTTAGACCACCCAATTATGTTTTTCTCGCCACCTTCTAATGTTAGGATACCTGGTTGGCCAATGAGTAGCTTACAGGGTCCTTCCGCTTTTGGTAAACCACACAGCGAACTTACTCAAGAGGAAAGAGAGCTAGCAGATAAAAGAGCAGATGAAGCTATAGTCAAGAAATTACAAGAGTTATTTAATCTTGAAAGATAATTATGTAAAAGACATAAGCTGATTGTTGTAATAACTCCGATATTACAGTATCCATTACAAAAAATTTACTTATCAACTCTGGGAAAGTGGAGTGCTTCTACAAACCGGACTGGCTGTCTTCGACGGGGTTCTCTTTCATCTTTTGAAGAACGATACTCTTCAACGTCTCCGCATTTTGCTTTGTAAGCCCTGGAATACTCACCTTGTTACCGCTAAAGCCTACCATTTCGACCCTCTGTTGCTTTTTATTGCTTAAAGTTATGCCAAATACTTTTGTTAGTCCTTCTTGACTACCTGCCCCCATTGAGGCGTTTTCCAAAGTAAGTGAGGCAAGACCAAATAATCTATCAAACAAATCTTGCTTAACAAAGACATTTTGTATTACTCCATACGGAATATGTCTCTGTGTTTTATTCAAAATACCTTGCTGTAAGTTTAAAAATTTGGAATCTAAAGCGTAATGAAACGTAATTCTGCGTAGGGCCGCAAAAACTAAATTTACGGGAATTAGGAAAGCCATAAGCAGTAAATAAAAGACTACTTCACTTTTATCTTTGCTAAGCAGGTAAAACAAACCAATAGTTAGTAGGGCAACAATTGAACCTAAAATAGATTTCAGAACCCAAACACCTTCTACTGGGTAATTTTGTTCTGTGATAACTCCATCCATAACCTTATTGTGCAGAAGGTGTAGGGTTACTTGGTGGCGTATTTTGACCCCTATTCCTACTAATCTTTCTGCTTACAGTTTCTAATAAAACAGCACGCAACCCATCAGAGGCCGGCTTTTCTACACCATCAATATGTGCTGCCATACCTGATGAAACTGTCGCACTGGATAAGTGGACATCGTATAACCCAAATATCCTGTCTAAAATATCTTGGTCGACATAGACGTCTTGAATGCGTTCATATGGAATAGTAATTTCATGAGGTGTAATCGGACCCTTTTTTATGATTACATAATCGTCTGTTAAGTCATAAAAATATACACTGTAATACCACCACTGATAAAGATAAGTTAATACTACAATCAGGAAAAGAAAGCCCAAGAAACCAAATGTAACTATTCCAAAATAATTACCGATTGTTTCTGATAGTGAAACAATGGATAACGCTGAAATACCATAAATAATAAGAAGTAAAATAACCCAGATCATTGTTCCTACTACCGTCTTTTTTAACACCTTCTTTGTACTTAAGGGAAATTGTTCCCTTGTCTTACTCATTACAATAGCCATAATTCGTTAAGTAAATAAATGTTTATCTATGTTTAGATTAGGGAATAAATTAAAAAATTGCAAATGATGCACATAATTAGAAATTAAGGCTTACTTATAGTACAATAACTTCGTATGAGTGAGAAAATAGTCGGTTATATACTTTTAAGTCTTGGTGTTTTTGCAATTTTATTTTCGGTATTTAACGTCTATCAGGTATTTACAAAGAAAGCTCAACCAATCGATCTATTTTCTTTTGAATCGGTTTCACTGGACTTATCAAAACTTGCTGAACAAGCTCCGGAAAATGCCGATCTTAAACAAGAGTTACTTAGTTCCGATAAACTAAATAAACCATTGAATATCGCAGCACACTTATTTTTCATGGGTTTTGTGGCGTCAACTGGTTTTAAAGTTGCAAATCTTGGAGTACAACTACTTCGTCCAATCAAAGTGGAGCTTCGGGAATCAAAAGTCCTCGAAAAAGCGACCGAAACTAACACTGTTTAAAAGTCTAGTTTTCCTTTCTCAATAGAATCCAGTAAAATCGACTTTAGCTGTTTAAGAGGTGTAAAATTCAAATTAGAAATGACAAGCATGTTTAAGAAAAATCCCCTCTTTTTTTCATTTTTATTTCCCGCTACATTGGACGGAATTGTCACACTTTTGGGACAAGATAGAAGTTATTGGGAAATAAGCTACAGACTTGCCAACGAAGCCAGCCCTGCGTATTACATTTTAGCAAAACATCCCGCTCTTTTTGTAATTGGAGGAGTAATTTGGTTTATTATTCTTTACCTACTATTTCTTAAATTAAAATCACCATTGAATTTGATGCTCGCAGTTGCTCTTGTTGCAGGTCACGCGTGGGGTAGCAGCACTTGGTTATGGAAATTTATGAGAGAGTCAAACATTTACATCATTGGTAACCAAAACTCCATTACTCTTGCTTGGACTTTAATAATATTCTATTTCTTATTGATTGGAATTATTGCAGGATTTTTTATTTCAAAATATATTGAAGGCACGGAACTCTAAGTACTGGTGTTGCCAGCGGGCTGTTTACACTTCAGCATTTTTTTGGAATCAGTGTTTGCCGAACTTATCGAAAAGTAACATAATGGCTATATGGTGGACTTTACTCTTCGTGCCGGAGAAAACGATTGGCTAAATAGGCTTCTTACTGACGCGATCGGTAAAAGAGCAAGTGACATTCATCTGGAACCTCAAAGAGAGGGTATAAAGGTAAGGTTTCGAATCGACGGCATGCTCTACGACGTCGAACGGGTAAATTTGGACAGCGTGGAATCTATCACCTCTAGAATAAAGGTTCTAGCCGGACTAGATATTACCGAGCATAGGCTTCCCCAAGATGGGCATTTCGAGTTTAATTACGACGTCAGAATCTATAACATACGTGTTTCCGCATTCCCCACTATTTATGGCGAGTCAATCGTAATGAGGATACTAAACAGGGAAGATATCTTAATAGACATTTCAGAACTTGGGTTTGACGAAAACCAACATAAAACTATGTTAAAACTAATAAATGACCCATACGGAATGGTCTTGATCACCGGACCATCTGGATCGGGAAAAACTACACTCCTTTACTCAATACTAAATTCGGTCAAAAAAGAAACCAATAATATCATTACAATTGAAGACCCTGTTGAAGTCCAAATGGAAGAAATTAGACAAACCCAGGTTAACGAAGCAACAGCGTTTACTTTTGCAAGGCTTTAAAAGCAGTACTACGGCAAGATCCAGACATAATTATGGTCGGAGAAATAAGAGACAACGAGACAGCTCAAATTTCGATTCAGGCAGCATTAACCGGTAGGCTAGTTTTTTCTACATTCCACACTCTAAACGTATTCGGCGTAACCGCAAGGCTCATTGAAATGGGAGTACCAAGGTCTGTTACTGCCAATTCAGTCAATGCAGTAATATCAGCCAGATTGGTAAGAAAAATTTGCAATAATTGCAAAGAAGAATATTCTCCAAAACAAAATGAATTAAGGTTTGTAGAAAATATTTCTGGAAGTACTTTATTTAAAGGTAGAGGGTGTAATGAATGCGTAACGAGTGGTTATAAAGGCCGCATTGGAATTTTCGAGGTAGTTCCTTTTGACGAGGAAATCAGATCCATTATCACGGAAAATCCTCAGCTATCTGACCTTCTCCCTTTAGTTAAACAAAAGGGTATAAAAAATCTTAAGGAGGCGGCCCTTGATAAGGTGGCGCAAGGTACAACAATAAGCGAAGTAATAAGAGTTACTGGCGAAGAGATGTAAACTAGACGCTTTACTTTTTAGCGGAAACTTTGATCTTTCTACCTTTTGACTCTTTCTTCTTTGGAATTTCAACTTTTAAGACCCCTTTGTCGTAACCAGCTTTAGCTTTATTGGAATCAACTTCGTATGGTAAGCGGACTGTTCTCTCAAAACTTCCACGCATTATCTGCTTGCTGTAATAACCTCTCTTTTTGATCTCTTTATCCTCTTCGCGAGACCCGGAAACTCGTAAATATCCATCTTCTACAGAAATATCCAGCTTGTCGGGATCGATTCCCGGAAGATTCATTTCAGCAACCACAACATTTGCGTCTTCATAAACATCAACTGCCAGATCCCAGCTTTGATTAACTCGACTCATGGTTCGCGGCAAGCTCCAAAAGTCGTCGTCTTCGAAAAATCTATCTATATCACGAAGTGGTTCCCATCGAATAATTGCCATTTACCTCACCCCCCTCCTGTTACAAATATTTACAAAATATTTGTAACAAAGAAAGTCTCCCTCGTCAATACCAAGTGCTAATCCCTCGACTTCGCTTGAGGATATATCACCTCTTTGGAGATTGTTTCTTGCGGCGGGCCTTGCCCCCAGTGCCGACTTTGCGGCGCTCGCGGATTCTGGGATCACGTGTTAGAAGCCCAGCTTTTTTAAGAACCCTTTTGAATTTTTCAGGATTTGCAACTGAGAGGGCTTTTGACACACCGTGAACAACCGCTTCCAATTGACCCATTTTGCCTCCTCCCACAACCTTAATCATGACAAAGTATTTATTCAAAGTGTCTGTCAACTCAAAAGGACGTAACCAAATCTTTCGCATGGCTTCCCCTGGAAAATATCTACCAATGACTTGCCCATTTACCAAATCTTCACTATTTTCTTTTATATTGCCAGATCGAAAGCTCTTTTTATACAGCTTCACTCTTGCTGAAGCAGACTTTCTTCTACCCAGAGCATAAACGAAATTTTTCTTTAAGTTTTTGCTTTTCTTTGGCATAACTATTTATTATTAAATTTGTCGGCGTAAGGATTACTACCATCCCGAACAATCATTAATCTTTTCATTCTAAACTTTTTAAGGCGGTTGTCTGGAAGCATACCAAAAACTGCTTTCCTTATTATTTCTTCAGGTTTTTTCTCTAAAAGCCTTTTAAAAGTTACCTCTTTGAAGCCACCAGGATATCCAGAGTGGCTTCTGTAAACTTTCTGACTAGATTTTTTACCGGTAACATTAACCTTTTCTGCGTTGTTGACAACAACATAATCACCCATATCATAATTCGGCGCATAGTCGATCCTTTGTTTGCCAATCAATAAATACGCTGCACTGCTGGCCAACCTACCAAGTGGCTCCTTTGACGCATCCATCAGATGCCAATTTCTTTGAATTTCAGCTATTTTTGGTTGATGTGTTTTCATTTTCTTTACCCTCGCTTTGGGCAGGTTTCCTTAAACCGACTCTAACTTCTTTTTTAACGATAGATTTAGCTTTGATTTCATACTTGTCTACAAATTCCAATCTAACCATTTTCGACAAATCTCCACGTCTTTTGGGCAAATTAATAATCCTAGTAAAACCGCTCTTTCTTTTTGCAAAAGTCTCATTTAAAACTCCAAAAAGCTTTTCTGTTGTTTCCTTGTCGTTGCCCAGGATTGCAATCACTTTTCTTCTACTTGCCAAAGTGTTTTTTTTCACCTTAGTTATTAACTTATCTATAAATCCCTGTATAGACTTTGCCTTAGCTTTTGTCGTAATTATGCTTCCATTTTTGACAATAGCAGCCACAAGGCTTCGGAACATTGCTTTTCTTGTATCTGTATCCCGAGATAACTTTCTTCCAAATACTCTATTTCTCACTAAAATCAACCCCTTTCTCCATCAAAGCTGCTCTAATTATTTTGAATGACTTTTCCCCCAAATTTCTCACTTTCATAAGATCCTGAGACTTTGCCTTAACCAGCTTTTCGACTGTCTCATATCCAGCTCTTGAAAGTGCATTTGCAACTCTGGTCGGCAAACCTATTTCCTCCACAGAAAGTTTACCTGCTGGTCCTAACTTATCTATCTCCCTTTCATCTTTTTCTTTGACAATTTTTTTAGGTGAGATTATTTGTTCAAAGTAAGATACCAAAGTTTTGGATGCCCGAATTAGTGCTTCCTTAGGCGCAATCGTCCCATCAGTCCAAACCTCAAGTGTAAGCTTGTCATAATTAGTTAGCCTACCTACACGAGTTTCTTCAACTCTATAATTCACCTTGATAACGGGAGAAAATGCTGCGTCAACCGGGATCAACCCAATCTCTCCATGTTCTCTTTCCTCAGCGGGTGAGTAACCATATCCTTTTTCTATAACCAAATCTACTGAAAGGCTTGCTCCTTTTGAAAGGGTAGAAAGCACGAGCTCGGGGTTAGCTACCTCAACATTCGCCGGAACAACAATATCTCCTGCTTTAACCACTCCTGGTGTTTTTACCTGAAGGTGCAATTTCACAGGTTCAACTCCATTGTATAAAAATCTAATTTTTTTGACATTAAGGATAAAATCCACAACATCCTCTTTCACCCCCTTAAGAGTTGTGAACTGATGCTTAATTCCTGAAATTTTAACATTCGTTACAGCTACCCCCTCTAGACTTGAAAGCAATACTCGTCTAAGACTAGTCCCCAATGTATGCCCATACCCCTGCTCCAATGGAGACAGTGTAAAAACCGAGTACACTTTATCCTTGTTATCTCCTTGTATCTCAAATATTGGTTCGCTCAATTTAAATCACCCCCTTGACTATCTTGAGTAAAACTCAACTATGCTCGCTTCATCAATCTCTTCAATAACGTCACTCCTTACGGGTAATTTTGAAACTTTACCTACCATTGCCTTTCTTTGCAACCACTTAGGCAAATTTTGATCTTTTACCTCAAGCATTACTTTAGTTGATGGTACTTTCACCCCTTTAACAGTCAGAGAAATCAAATCATCCTTCCTTACCTGATAAGAAGGAATATTTACAATTTTACCGTTAACAGTAACATGCCTGTGAGAAACCAACTGTCTCGCCGCCGGTCTCGTGGGTGCAAATCCTAACCTATAGACTACATTATCAAGTCTTCTTTCCAGATGTGCAAACAAGACATCTGACGTGTTACCCAAAGTTTTCAAAGATTGATCAACATACCCCTTAAGCTGTTTTTCCATCAAGCCATATATTCTTTTTACCTTTTGTTTTTCTCTTAATTGCTTTCCGTATTCAGATACTTTTCGGATACCTTTGTGCCCATGCATTCCTGGTGGTACACTTAAACGAGTAAGCTTGGAGCCTTTTCCAAATAAATCGAAGTTTTCCCGCCTTGATAATCTGTCTTTTGGTCCGGTATATCTTGCCATAAACTTCACGATCTCCTTCTTTTCTTTGGCCGTGGTCCATCGTGCGGGATTGGTGTCACGTCAGCTATCATTGAAATTTTAAGGCCAGATGTCCTGATTGCCCGCAAGGCAGCGTCACGTCCGGCTCCTGGGCCTTTGATGTAAACCTCCACCTCTTTAACACCAAGCTCATCTTTTGCTTTGTTGACCACTTTTTCTACCGCAGTCGTTGCAGCAAAGGGTGTCGCTTTTCTGGTTCCTTTAAACCCAGAAGAACCTGCAGATCCCCAAACCAAAGAGTCCCCTTTGTCATCAGTAACATTTATAAGAGTATTATTAAAACTTGCTGAAACAAAAATCTTTGCCGTATCTGTATTTTTCTTAGCTACCATAAGCTACTCCTTCTTCTTCTCATCGCTTTCCGCTGGTTTCATTTTTGTAAGCATCTCTTTCTTGAATGCTCCCACTGTCTTCCTCTTGCCTCTTTTAGTACGAGCATTTGTCTTCGTCCTTTGCCCTCGCACTGGAAGTCCCTTTTTGTGCCGACCTCCTCTATACGATGAAATTACTTGCAGTCTCTGGATATTTGTGCGCTCTTGCCTTGCCAATTCGCCTTCTGTGGGAAATCTTTCGACTATTGAAGCAATATGGGTGACATCCTCTGGAGAAAGGTCCAAAACACGTTTAGTGTCTGACACTTTTGCGCTTTGCAGAACTTCCTTTGATTTGGACCAGCCAATACCGCGGATTTTTGTAAGCGCGTAACCAATTTTAAGATTTTCTGGTAATTCTACTCCTGCTATTCTCGCCATAATTCTTTGTATACTAGAACAATCATCCCTGACGCTGTTTGTGCTTCGGGTTATTGCATATCACATACAATACCCCTTTTCTCTTGACAATCTTACAATTTTTGCAAATTTTTTTAACCGATGACCTAACCTTCATCCTTCGACTTCGCTCAGGACAAGTTTTCTTATCCCGTACGCCTTTCTAATACTTATATACAACTCTTCCTCTCTCTTTATCATAAGGTGTAAATTCCACTTTCACTTTGTCCCCCGGAAAAATTCTTGCAAACCTTCTTCTCATCTTACCTGTTAGAGTAACCAACACTTTCCTGCCATCAGAAAGAGAGACTCTAAACATTGTATTGGGCAGGGCTTCTAAAACCTCGCCTTCGAGTACCAAATTTTCTTGTTTTGCCATAGAACTCGTTTCAAAACTCGCCTTTCGGTCTCGTTTTGAGGCCTGGCGGCAAGTTATATGAAGTGTTTTGAAACCACTTCATAATACTAATCTTCAAGTTTTAGTTTGTTAAAATAATAGGACCGTTTTGGGTAACCGCGACGGTCTCTTCAAAAAGCCCTGAAATTCTACCATCTTTTGTGCGTATTGTCCAATTGTCTTCATCTAAAACCAGATCAGGGTCCCCAAGGGTATACATCACCTCAATTGCAAGTGTCCAGCCTTCTTGGATTTCAAGCTTTTCATCATTTGACCCTGATACGAAACAGGGAATAAAAGGCGCCTCATGCAGTTTTCTACCTACTCCGTGCCCAACCAACGCTCTTATGGGGTTAAGCTTAGCTTCTTTTAAAGTACTTTCAATAGCCCAAGATATATCACCAATTCTATTACCGACAATTGACTTTGACATGCCCTCTTTTAATGCACTTTTTCCAACGTCTAGAAAGTGAGAAAGCTTTTTTCTATCATCACCCGCAATTATGGAAATCGATGTATCTGTATGAAAACCTCGATAATAAACGCCTACATCAATGCTTACTAAATCTCCATCTTTAAAAACTACATCCCTTTTGGGCACACCATGAACCACTCCATCGTTGACGTTTACACACGTTGACCAGAAATAATTGGGCACCATTTTAAACGAGGGTTTGCACCCTGATTTATTTATCAAATCCTCGGCCAATTTGTCTAGATCTTCAGCACTCACTCCAGGTTTAACTGTTTTTTCTAAAGATCGCCTAATTTTGGCAAGCTTTGTACCACCCTCCTTCATTATTTCAATCTCCTCAACCGATTTAATATCAATTTTTTCGCTCATTATGAAAATTTTGCAAGTCGATTTAAAATGTCGTCAAAAATAACATCGATTGGTCTATCTGCATCAACCCGTATCAACTTACCTTTCTCATCCAAATAGTCAATTAACTTTTTAGTATTATCGTGATAATACTTAAACCTGACTTTGATTGATTTTGGATTATCATCACTTCTTTGAATCAATCTACCGCCGCACCTACACATGTTTTGCTTCGGCGGAGGATTGGTAATCAAGTTATAAATCTCACCACATTTATCACAGATTCTTCTTAAGGAAAGCCTTCTGATGGCCTCTTCCTCTGTAATATCTAGCGATATAACAACGTCAATCTGTTGACCTCTTGATTTTAACCATTCATTGTAATCTTTATACTGCGAAATAAAACGAGGAAAACCTTCAAAAAGAATATTTTTACCATCCGGAACTTTCTCTTCCAAGTATTTTTTAACATACTCCGTCATTTCTTTTTCTGGGACAAGCTCTCCATTCTCCACAATTTTTTTAATCCTCTCGTCTTTTTTTGCCCAATCTCGCGACAGTTTTCCTGTCTGTAAATAAAAGAGTTTTAGTTTTTTTGCGATAATCTCCGATTGTGTACCTTTACCTGAGCCCGGAGCTCCAAGTATTACTATATTCATTATCTTAAAAAACTTTCGTACTTTTTCATCACAAGTTGACCTTCAAGTTCGCTAGTCATCTCTAAAATGACCGACACGACAATGAGGACTCCTGTACCTCCAATGGCTAGGTTTGATATTCCGACCGAGTTTTGAATAATTGAAGGAAGGATGGCTACAAATCCCAAAAATAGAGCGCCAACAAGAGTAATTCTGGTTATCACATAAGATAAATAGTTTTTGGTCTGAACGCCGGGTCTTATTCCAGATATGAAACCGCCATTTTTTTGCAGATTTTCGGCAATCTTTTCAGGGTTAAAAACAACAGAAGTGTAAAAATAGGTAAACCCAAAAACGAGCAAAAAGTATGTAGCACTATAGAGGAGTGAATTGGGATTAAAAAGTTCTGATACTCTCAAACTAATCTGATAAACCTGGTCGCTGACATTACTGTTCGAAAGAAACTGGGCTATCATGGAAGGCAAAAATACCAAAGACACAGCAAAAATTATTGGGATCACACCTGCTTGATTAAGCTTTAAAGGCAATATCGAAGCCGACGACGACAAACCGCGAATTGATCTTCTGGCATAAGTAATCGGGATATTTCTCTTTGCTTCGTTTACCAAAACAATTAACGCAATTATCACAAAAGCGAGTACTAGAAAAACAGATATTCGCAGTAAATCGTCGCTCGAGAGAGCGGTTATCGATTGTGCAATTGTAACAGGCAATCTTGCGACTATCCCAGCGAAGATCAAAAAAGATATTCCGTTTCCGATACCATACTCTGTGATTAACTCCCCAAGCCACACAGAAAAAACGCTTCCTGCGGTCATGGTTACAACCATGGCAATTAAAGGAAGGGTTCCAAGGCTCCCTATAACCCCCTGCCCAGTCAAAAGGGTATACATACCAAAAGATTGCATTGCTGCAAGGGGTATCATAAGAAGCTTTGTATACTGATTAATCTTTTCTTGACCATATTCTCCTTCTTTAGACAACTCTTCCAAACGGGGAACCACCATCGTCAAAAGTTGCAATATAATTGAAGCGTTAATGTAAGGAGTTAATGCCAATGCCATTACTGAAAAGTTAGCAAGTGTTCCTCCCGAGAAAACGTCTAATAAAGAAAGAAGGGGGCTACTTGCAAAAAGTCTCTGAAGAGAGGTCCTATCAACTCCGGCAGCCGGTATATGGGCAGCAAATCTATAGACAACTAAAATGAGTGCAGTTATTATGATTTTCTTCCTTATATCTCGGGATCGAATTAAGCGGGAAAAAAACTCAATAATTTGACCAATCATTATGTCAAACTACCTCCAATTTTTTTAACTTTTTCAAGAGCAGACTTTGAAATAGGCAAGGCAATTTTGAATTTCTTCTTAAGCTCTCCTTCCCCCAATATCTTCACCCCAACCCTTTTTGCATCTTTTGCGTCCACTATTTTGTATTTAATTAAATTTTCAAGATTTACAACAGAATCTGACGGAAGTAAATCTAAATGTTTAAGGTTAACAATAATAGGTTTACCAGAAGGCTTGAATTTTCCTTTTCCCCGCTTCAACGGAAGTCTAATCAAAAGCGACTTTTTTATTTTAACACCTTCAAAAATAATACCAATTTTACTTCTAGCTTTTTGACCTTTTTGGCCACGCCCTGATGTGTGTCCCCCCTTACCACTTCCATAACCCCGGCCAACTCTCTTTTTGCTTTTAAGTACAACTCTCCCAATTTTTGTCATAGGCTTTATTTTCTCTTTTCTTCCGAAATAGCTAATTCTTTTAGAGCTTCCAAGGTGGCATAGACATTGGATATTTTATTCTTTGTACCCAGAATTTTACCAACTACATCTCTAACCCCTGCTGCGTCCAAAACCATCCGCATCGGGCCACCGGCAATAATCCCAGAACCAGGCGGAGCAGGTTTTAGTAAAATTTTTGCCGCAGAAAATTTATGATGTATAGCGTATGGTATAGTAGTCCCCCTTAGCGGAATGTCAAACATATGTTTTTTAGCAAAAGATGTAGCCTTCAATATGGCACTTCTAACATCCCTGGCTTTGGACAGCCCCGCACCAACCTTTCCTTTTTTATCCCCCACGACAACAAGGGCTGAAAACCTCATTTGATTCCCTCCTTTAGTTTTCTTAGAAATTCTGTTTATCTGCACAACAGATTCCTGGTACTCACGGCGATTCCCAAAATCTTCCATACCTTAAAACTTCAAGCCTCCTCTCCTTAAACCATCCGCAAGAGCTTTTACCCTGCCGTGAAATTTATAGCTACCTTTGTCAAAAACAGCTTTTGTAATTTTTTTGGATTTCGCAAGCTCTGCAAGTTTTTCACCAACATAAGACGCAACTTCTATCTTGCTCTTCCCCCCACCATCTTTTAATTTCTTATCCGAGAAAGAAACAAGTGTCGTGCCTTTCACATCATTAATAATTTGCGCATAAATGTGCTTAATTGACCGAAAAACTGAGATTCTTGGGACCTCTTTAGTCCCAGATATTTTAGATCTTATTCTTCTTTTTCTTCGAAGTCTCATATCTTTTTTTTGCATGTGTTTATTGCGTTCCTACTGTTTTAGCAGCTGCTTTACCAGCTTTCCTTCTAATAACTTCATCTATATATTTTATGCCTTTGCCTTTATAGGGTTCTGGCTTTCTAACATGTCTAATTTTAGCGGCTGTCTCACTAACGGTCTCAAGATCTATTCCTTCCACATTTATTATATTTTTCGAAAGAGAAAAGCCAATCTTCTCCGGTGCAGTTATTTTGACAGGGTGAGAAAATCCAACAGTTAATACTAAATCTTTACCTCTGACCTCTGCTCTGTACCCAGATCCAACCAGCTCTAATGTCTTTTTCCAACCAATAGTCACTCCGGTTATCATATTAATTATGTGCGATCTTATAGTCCCCTGTAATGATAGAGTCTGTTTGTCTTTACCCTTGCTCTCTATATACAAAATATTCCTGTCAATTTTGACTGTAACCTTTTTCGGCAATTTCCTCTCTGTTTCCCCTTTGGACCCCGTTACTTTGATAACCCCATCAAGGGTTTCTATTTTTACTCCTTCCGGAATATTAACCGGTAATTTTCCAAATCTTGCCATCTTAGGTTACCTCCGCAATCAACTCTCCTCCTAAACCAAGCTTTATTGCTTCGCGGCCTGACTTCATACCCTTCGGTGTAGACAAAATTAATGTAGCTATACCATGTCTTGATTTAACATCACTATTAGCTATATAAATTCTTCTGCCGGGTGTGGATACCAAAATGATGTCATTAATACCCAAACTTCCCTTTTTTCTTTTAAGTTTAACTTCTATTTCGTTTTTTACACCAGATACGCTTTCTACAAATCCCTCACGCTTTAATACATCCAAGACAGACCTTACAGACTTGGTATTAGTTACTTTTACCTCATCATAACCAGCAAGACATGCATTTTTGATTCTTATTAGTGTGTCCCCTATATGATAGTTTGAATATGACATCGTAAAAATAAGCCCCTCTTCGAGCTACCAGCTCGCTTTCCTCACACCCGGAATTTCGCCTAAATGTGCGTACTTTCGGAAACAAAGTCTACATAGACCAAATTTTCTCATGAAACCTCTGGGCCTGCCACATAGATGGCACCTGTTTCTATATCTACCTTTGAATTTCAATTTTTTGTTTTCTCTGACTTCCTTTGATTTTTTAGCCATTTTTATTCCTTTTCAAAAGGAGCGCCCAAAAGCTCCAAAAGTCTAATTGACATTCTTTTATCGCCACCTTTGGTTACTATAGTAATTTCCATGCCAAAAGGCTTGTCTACCTTGGATAAATCTATTTCCGGAAAAACCGTGTGCTCTTCGATACCAAGAGTGTAATTTCCATTTTGGTCAAAACTCTTCCTTTTAATCCCCCTAAAATCACGAAGCCTTGGAAGCACAACGTTAAACAATTTGTTAAGAAAATTATAGGCAGCGTCATCTCGAAGAGTCACTTTTAAACCAACATTCATTCCTTTTCTTATCCCAAAACCAGCAACAGAAATTGTCGCTTTCCTAGTCGCTGGTTGTTGACCTGTAATTGCTGCTAAGTCTTTTTTAGCTTTCTCCAGTAACTCTTTATTTTTGAGTGAAAACCCTACTCCACTGTTGATTACTACCTTGCCAATTTCAGGCACTGCCATAATACTCTTGAGTTTAAATTCTTCTTTAAGTTGGGGCCTAATTTTATTTATGTATTTTTCCTTTAAATTCGATTTCATTTTTCCTTAACCTTCTCTTTCTTTATTCGGGAGTCAACTACCCTGCCGCACTTTTTGCAAATTCTCTGTTTTTCTCCATTCTGCGTTAGCTTAAACCCCACTCTGGTTATCTTTTTACAATGTGGGCAAACCAAAGCAATATTCCCAAGAGACAAAGGTTTAGGAATATCATATATACCACCTTTCCTATCTGGTGCAGCTATCGCCTTTACATGTTTTTTATAAAGATTAAGATTTGGAATTAGCACATTTGAGGAGCCTTTGGATACTTTCTCGACAACACCTTCCTTACCTTTGTCTTTCCCAGCTGTAACTCTGACTGTATCTCCCTTTTTGATTTTCAACATTCAGACTACCTCCCTTGCAAGTGACGCGATCCTTGTGTACCCAGCTTCTTTAACTTCCTTCGCAATAGGACCTAAGACCCTTGTTCCCCTTGGAAGTCCCTGTTTATCAATAACCACACCAGCATTATCATCAAATCTGACATAAGTGCCGTCTTTCCTTCTTACCTCTTTACGAGTTCGAACAACAACGACAGTAACCATTTCCCCGTCATTTACATTTCCTGTAGAGTCGGCTCCTTTAACTACACATTTGACAACATCACCCACAGTTGCTTTTTTCCCAATCTTAGGGGAAATGCCAATTACCATAAGCCTCTTGGCTCCTGAATTGTCAGCTGGATTAAGAACACTTCTAAATTGGATCATTTTTTACCTTTCTCCTTTGTCTTTTTTTATCCTTTGTGGCTCTCACTATTTCTATAATTTTCCACTTTTTAAGTTTGCTCACAGGGTAGCATGATTCAAACTTTACAAGGTCCCCTTCATTTGTCCCAATATCATCTTGGACATGATATTTCTTTGATCTTTTTATCCTTTTAAGATAAATTGGATGCAAAACCAATCTTTCGACCAAGACCGTTGCCGTTTTCTGCATTTTTTTAGAAATTACCTTACCTGTAAAAATTTTCATGATTTTTTACCAGAAATTCGCTCGAGTATTCTTTTCTCTTGAATAATTGTCAAAATTTGTGCGATGTCCCTCCTTAGATTTCTAACAATTTTCAAGTTTTTGCTTTTTTTTGATATTTTCTCCCCTATCGCCTTTGTTTTGTCGTTTCTTAATTTGTCAACCAAACTTTCAAGATCTTTTATGGTCTTTTTTCTTAAATCTGACAGTTGCTTGTGCTCCATTATTTCTCCTTCTTGAGTATCCTAGTTTTAACTGGCAACTTCACAGAAGCTCTATTAAAGGCTTCTACCGCTACTTCTTCCGGCACACCTGCGATCTCAAAAAGTATCCTTCCCGGCCTAATAACTGCGACATATCTATCAATATCGCCTTTCCCCCCTCCCATTCTCTGACCTGCTGCTCTTGCTGTCACTGCCTTATCTGGAAATATTCTTATCCAAACTCTCCCTTTTCTTTTAAGATAGTGTGTTAATGCTCTTCTTGCAGCCTCGATTTGCGCTGCAGACATCCAAGCCCTATCCAAAGATTTTATCCCAAATTCCCCAAATGAAAGATCACTCCCTCTACTTGATACCCCCCTTCTTCTCCCTCTAAAACTTTTTCTGTATTTTGTCCTTTTTGGCTCAAGCATTAGTTTACTTTTCCTCCTCCTTGTGTATCCAAATCTTAATACCAACGTAGCCCCTCTTAAGAAGGGCGGGCATCTCAAAATAGTCTATATTACACCTTAGAGTTTGTGATGGAATCGAGCCTATATGATATTTTTCTCTACGGGCGATATCAGCTCCGGCAATTCTACCACTTATGACAACCTTTACCCCCTTGGCTCCCGCTTGCATAACTCTTTCCATTGCTTTATTTATTACTCTTCTATGGGGAAGTCTTCGCTCCAGCTCTCCCACAATTCTTTGTGTCACCAAACGCGCGTTTGCTTCTGGATTTTTAACCTCTTTGACAACAATGTCAATTTTCACCAATTTCGCTTTACTTTTGCCCTTACCCCTTACACCATCAACAGCTTCCACAATATATTTTTTGACATCCTCTATCCCTGTCCCCCCCCTACCTATAACCACACCCGGCCTTGACACATTTAGTGTCACTGTCATACTTTTGGGTAATCTTTCAATTTCAACCAAAGTAACACCAGCAAGTTTAAGTTTTTCAGACAACGACTTTCTGATTGCGATATCTTCAGCTAAATACTCCCTGTAGTTTTTATCTTGCGAAAACCACCTGGAGCTCCAGTTGATAAATGATCCTATTCTAAATCCTATAGGATTAATTTTTTGTCCCATATTCCTCCCTCCGGTCGCCATCTTTTCTACCCATTTTAGTTTTAACTTGCAAAACATCCTTGTTTCTACCTTCATCCTTTGTTTTTTCAACAGTTTGAAGTACAACCCGTATGTGGCTCATTCTTCTCTTGTGGGGGTGCCACCTCCCGCGAGACACCGGTCTTCCCCGCTTTAACCTCGGTCCTTCATTTATCTGAATTTCTTTAAATTTAAGCAGATCCGCGCTTATATTTTTAACTTTGGCATTTGCCATTGCTGTCTTTACAACCTTAGCCAAAAGCCCCGATCCGCGCTTTTCAATAAAGGGCAAAATTTCCACGGCCTCCCCTGGTTTCATTTTCCTAATTTTATCTGCCACAACCCTAAGCTTCTTCGGCGACATTCTAACAAATTTTTGTATTGCAACAATTTCCATATTAGGTTTTTTCAATGATTCTTTTGACTATCTGTCCATGACCTCTAAAAGTCCTTGTAGGTGCAAATTCTCCAAGTCTATGACCAACCATATCCTCTGTTACAAAAACATTAATAAAAATCCTACCGTTGTGTACGGAAAAATACTTACCCACAAACTCTGGTGGAATTTGGCTACTCCGTGCCCAAGTCTTGATGGGGTCCTCTTTTTTCCCAAGCCCACCACCTACTTTTTTAATTAATCTTGGATCAACAAACGGTCCCTTTTTAGACGATCTTGCCATATTATTTCCTCTTTTCAACTATAAACTTGTCTGAATATTTTCTCGGCTTCCTGGTTTTACCTACTGCTTTTCTTCCCCAAGGAGTTTTGGGATATTTCATGCCGACTCCGCTTCTGCCTTCGCCACCACCATGAGGATGAGATCTGGGGTTCTGCGCTGTGCCACGAACAGTTGGGCGAATACCCATCCTTCTTTTCCTTCCGGCTTTTCCGAGTCTTAGGGCTCTCAAGTCTACATTACCCACTTGGCCGATTGTTGCATATGAATCAGGATTAAATCTTTTAACTTCCCCAGATACCAGCTTTACAAGAACATGCGTTTCGTCTTTGCCATAAACAACTGCCGCGGAACCGGCACCTTTGGCTATTTGGCCACCCTTACCAGGAACTATTTCAATATTGTGAATTGAAGTCCCAACGGGGATTTTAGCAAGTGGAAGGGCATTACCCACCTCAAGAGAAGCCTCGGGACCTGATATCACTTTGCTTCCAATCCTAATTCCATGCGGGGCTAAAATGTAGCGGCGTTCCCCGTCTTTAAACAACACGCGAGCAACATTCGCAGTCCTATTGGGATCAAATTCAATTTTCTCAACAACACCAATAATTCCCTTTTTATCCCTCTTCCAATCAATTTCCCGAAGGTACCTTTTTTGGCGCCCCCCCTGATGTCTTACTGTTACAGTCCCGCCTGCTCTACCGGATTTTTTGGGCAATATTCGTTTTAGTTTCATTTTCCTTTTTCTTTAATATTCTCTTTAAAAATATCAATCTCTTCTTTTTCTCCAATTTCAACAACAGCTTTTTTGGAAGCTCTCTTTGTAATCTTCTTTCCCAAATAACTTTTTCTGGTTAACTTTTTGAAATTAATTGTTTTAACCCTTTTAACATTAACCCCAAAGGTTTCACTTATAAGTTCTTTTATGTCGCGCTTGGTAAGACTGCTGTCGACCCAAAAGCTATACTTGCCAATTCTGGCTAAACTTAAACTTTTTTCAGAAAGTATTGGTGTTATTCTCATATTTAATCCTTCCCTTTTACTAGAGCTACCTCGTCCAAAAAAACCTTTCCGCTCACAAAAACTTTGTAAGCATTGATTGTTCTGAACGGTACCACACTCACATTCTTAATGTTTCTAGCGGCTTTTTCAAAAGATTTGAAATTTCCGTCCGAAACTGCAAAAAGGATTCTTTTACCAAGTATGTCTAATTTTTTCAAAAAATTTCCAACTTCCTTGGTTTTTTTAAACTTAGCTAAATCCTTGACTGCAAAAAGATTATTGTCGTCGTTTTTTAGCTTCAGGGATAAGTTCAATGCTTTTCTCCTCATCTTTTGGGAAAGCTTTAGTTCCCGCTTTATAGCTCTCGGGCCATGAGCAACTCCTCCACCAACATAAATAGGGGCAGAACGAGCTCCATGCCTAGCTCCTCCAGTTCCTTTTTGTCGATACACTTTCTTTTTAGTTCTATTAACTTCAGCTCTCGTCTTAGCCTGAGAAAGTCCAGTATGGGCCCGTTCCCTATAGACATGGATTGCCTGCCATAGCAAATGAGAACTTAATTCTTCACCCCATTCTTTAGGTAAATTCAAGCTTTTTCCCTTTTCCCCTTTATAGCTTATAACAGTTATTTTCATTTGTTTACCTCCCTTGTAATTGTTACTAAGCTTCCACTCCTTCCAGGAAGCATTCCAAGTATTGCTACCTTATTAGCCTCTTCTTGAATCTCCAGAATTTTCAAACCCTTTACTGTCTTTTTCTCTCCGCCCATTCTTCCAGCCATTTTTTTGCCTTTATAAACTCTACCCGGAGTAGTACCTTGGCCTATTGATCCGGGAGCACGCCATCTGTCAGATTGCCCGTGAGTTTTTGGCCCACCTGAAAAGTGATGTCTTTTAACAACTCCAGCAAAACCTTTACCTTTGGAAACTCCGGTAACCACCACTTCGTCCCCAACACTTATCACATCCTTGATAAAAACAACGTCCCCAATTTTTAATTGGGGATCGCCGGAAACTCTAACTTCGCGCAAAAAACGCGGGGCTTTTTTGTTTTTTATTACCCCGCGTAAGTGTGCTTGCATTGGGACCGAAGTATTTTTAATTCTTCTTTCTCCAAATCCAAGTTGGAGCGCCCAATATCCGTCATGGTTTTGGGTTTTAACCTGTGTAACAACACATGGCCCCACCTTAACCCAGGTCACGGGGTACCTGACACCATCTTTAAACACCTGGCTCATTTCAAGTTTCTGTCCTAAAATCGTATTTATCATAATTTATTAATAAGTCATTACTTAACCTAAAGGAACCAAAAAAAAGGTGCCGCAGGCACCTTTAGGTACTCCCTGCAGACTATACTCAAGAGGTTAAAAAATAATCACCTCCATGTAAATGTGAATTATATCAAAATGTATACCTTGCTTGCAACAGGCATAGAATTAATATAAAATCCTAAACCAATGACAGTAGAGCTGGATAAATTAACAGAAGGACAAGAATTTGTTTGTGCTAGAGATAGTAGTCTTCACTTTTCTGTGCAGGATATACACATTCAAAGCATCGAGGCCGATGAACTCCCAATGAACCTATACGGATTCGCGTACACAGCAACAGAAGCTTGCAAAGACGAAAACGATAGCACGCCATGCCCCGATAATTGTCCCGTAAGAGAACTTTTAATAGCTCTCGACCAATCAAGCCTTAAGGTAGAAAGATAAATTAAATAGATACTACTCTTTAACAATAAAGGCCAAGAACTCGCGGTTTTTGGCTTTTCCCCCGAGAATTGGGGACTCAACAATATCAATCACTTTGCCTCCAAGTCTTTCAATATCCTCTCGAACCACTTGTACTACTTTTTCTACCTCATCTACTTGTAGCCTGGCTTTTCCCGCTTCATAGTGCGGTTTAACCAAAGAAATGATCTTCCCGCCATCTTTTAAATTAGCAAATGCGTTGGGCAATATTAACTTTTGCTTGGTCCAGCCAACGTCGATTGAAATAAAATCGACTTTTTCAGGTAGAGTTACGTGCATCGCGTTGGTGCGCTCCATCACAATTACTCTTTTGTCATTACGAAGTTTCCAATCCAAAGTTCCGTATCCGACTTCGACTGCGTAGACTTTTTTAGCTCCATTTTGCAACAAACAATCGACAAATCCGCCAGTACTGCTCCCAAAATCAGCACAAACCAAGCCATTAACAGAAATGTTGAATTTTTTTATTGCGAAGGCAAGCTTTTCGCCTGCTCTTGACACAAAATTGCCCATACGGCAATTTTACATCTTCACCTCAATACTTACCCCTGCCGGGAGGTCGAGATTGGAGAGGGAGTCAATTGTGCGGTCAGAGGGATCAATTATATCAATAAGCCTTTTGTGAACGAGCATTTCAAAATGCTCTGGGTTGTTTTTTATTCCACGGGAAGTAGAGGGAATAACAGACATTACTGTTCTTTTGGTGGGTAGTGGTATGGGGCCTACAATTTTAGCCCCTGTCGCAAGTGCTGTTTCCAAAATCTTCAAGGCCGCTTCATCAATTATATGATGATCGTAGCTCTTGAGTTTAACTCGAAGTCTTCCTACAGGCATTTAAGGTGCTAAAAAAATTAGGCAATAATCTTTGTAATTACTCCAGCTCCGACTGTACTTCCACCCTCGCGGATTGCAAACCGCTGGCCTTCTTCCAACGCAACCGGCTGGATAAGCTTAACCTTCATTTTTACATTGTCTCCGGGCATGGCCATCTCAATCCCTTCTGGCAAGATAACATCACCTGTAACATCGGCTGTGCGGATAAAGAATTGTGGTTTGTACCCAGTAAAGAAGGGTGTGTGACGTCCACCTTCTTCTTTTGACAATATATAGGCTTCTGCTTCAAATTCAGTATGGGGTGTAACCGAACCTGGTTTAACTAAAACTTGGCCTCTTAAAACGTCATTTTTCTCAATTCCTCGAAGTAATACTCCGGAATTATCTCCTGCAACAGTCTCGTCTAGAGTCTTTCGAAACATTTCAAGGCCCGTTACTACTGTCTTTGTCGTATCTTCAAGACCCACTATTTCCACTTCTTCGTTTACAGTAAGCTTACCACGCTCAACTCTGCCTGTTACAACCGTACCTCGACCTTTTATTGAGAAAACATCCTCAACCGGCATAAGAAACGGCTTATCAATTTCACGCTTTGGCTCTGGAATATATTCATCTACTGCTTTCATAAGCTCCAAAATGCCTTTTTCAGCTTCGGCATCCCCTTCTAAGGCTTTTAACGCCGAGCCTCGAATTATTGGCACTTCGTCTCCTGGATATTCGTACTTTTTCAATAGCTCTCGAACGTCCGACTCGACTAAATCTAATATTTCTGGATCATCGACTGTATCACATTTATTTAAGAAAACTATCAATACTGGTACGTTTACCTGGCGGGCTAAAATCACGTGCTCACGGGTTTGAGGCATCGGGCCGTCTGCGGCGGAGATTACCAAAATCGCTCCGTCCATCTGGGCTGCGCCTGTTATCATATTTTTGATATAGTCTGCGTGTCCTGGTGCGTCAATGTGGGCATAATGCCTTTTCTCTGTCTCATATTCAATGTGGGAAATATTAATCGTAACCCCTCTTTCTCTCTCCTCAGGAGCATTATCAATATCTTCAAACTTGTAAGGCTTGGTGTTGTTTCCCGGTTGCTTGGAAAGTACTGTAGTAATCGCAGCTGTCAAAGTTGTCTTGCCATGGTCAACATGACCAATAGTTCCAACATTTACATGGGGTTTCGTTCTGTCAAACTTTTGTTTTGTAACAGCTGCCATATTTTAATTATATATAATTTCTTGACAAACAAAAAGAGCAATTCGCTCTTTAACTAATCGGTATTATAATTGAGCCTAATTTGTGCTGTCAATACCCAATCTAATTTGCGGCTTTTCCGCTTTTAGCGACTATTTGGTCTTGGATATTTTTGGGAACTTCCTCGTAATGGCTTGGCTCAACATAAGGTGTTGCCCGGCCTTGGGTAATCGATCGCAAAACTGTCGCATATCCTGAAAGTTCACTTAAAGGCGCCAAAGCATTTATAATCGTCATTGTTCCTTTATCTTCTGTTCCCTGGATTTGGGCGCGGCGGGAAGAAAGGTCGCCAATAATGTCTCCCATAAAATCAGCTGGAGTGGATACCTCCACTTTCATAATAGGCTCAATCAAAACCATTTGAGCTTCCCGCACCGCCTGTTCCACTGCCAAGGAACCAGCTATCTTAAAGGCAATTTCTGATGAGTCTACATCATGGTAAGTACCATCAAAAAGCTCGACTTTTATGTCCACCATTGGAAATCCCGCTAGTATTCCGTTCTCCAGTTTTTCCCGAACTCCCTTTTCAATTGCCGGAATAAATTCGGAGGGGATTGATCCACCTTTAATTTTATTAACAAACTCAAAACCTTCCCCACGGTTTTTAGGCTCTACTCGAAGGTAGCAGTGACCGTATTGACCACGCCCACCAGTCTGCCTAATATATTTACCTTCACCCTGACCTTTCACCTTAATTGTTTCCTTGTAGGCCACTTGGGGCGCACCTGTTTTTGCATCGACATTAAACTCTCTTTTCATCCTGTCGACCAAAACCTCAAGCTGCAATTCTCCCATTCCAGAGATAATTGTTTGTCCTGTTTCGAAATTTGTTTTAATTTTAAATGTCGGGTCCTCATCAGAAAGCTTTTTTAGTGCCATACCCATTTTCTCCAAATCCTGCTTTGTTGCAGGCTCAATAGCGAGAGAAATAACAGGATCGGGAAAGGTAATCGACTCAAGTAAAATTGGGTTTTCTGGAGTGCAAAGAGTATTTCCGGTTGTCGTATCTTTTATCCCAACAGCTGCAACTATCTCACCCGAAAAAGCCTCCTCAATAAGTTCCCGCTGATCGGCGTGCATAAGTACAAGCTTTCCAATTCGCTGATAGACTCTCTTACTTGAGTTATATACCTCTTGGCCGGATTTTAGCGTTCCTGAATAAATTCGAAGATAAACCAAGCGGCCTACATGGGGATCGGTAATTACCTTAAAAGCCAGGGCGCTAAAGCTTTCTTTATTTTCCCTTTTTCGCTTCACCACTTCCCCCGTACTTAGATTCGTCCCCTCCACATCCTCAAGGTCAATTGGAGACGGCAAAAATTCAACTACAGCATCAAGCAATAGTTGTACGGTTGCAGTCCTGTTGTCGCCCCCTAGTATCGGGAAGAATTTACCTTTAACCACACCTTCCCTAATCGCTCTTTTAATGTCGACTTCATCCAATTGCCTTCCGTCCAAATATTTCGACAGCGTCTGATCATCAAACTCGGCTACCTTTTCAATCAAAATATTTCTGTATTCTTTGGCTTTCTCAATCAATTCGGCGGGGATTTCTCTCTCGTCAAGAATGTTCGATTCAACCGATTCATACGTATATGCTTTCATTATTGTTAGATCAATTACTCCATTCAATGAATGTTCTATGCCTATCGGTATCTGAATTGCCGCCGCATTTGCTCCGAGCCGATCTCGGATCGACTTAATAGACCCTTCGAAATCTGCACCAATGAGATTAAGCTTGTTTAAAATACAAATTCTGGGGACTTTATAGCGATCAGCTTGCCTCCAAACAGTTTCGGACTGGCTCTCGACGCCTGTTCTGCCGTCAAAGACCATAACAGCGCCGTCAAGTACTCGAAGAGAGCGCTCGACTTCTGCGGTAAAGTCAATATGTCCCGGAGTGTCGATAATATTTACTCTGTAATGTCCTCCGCTAATATTTGATGTCTTTTTGAGGTCCCAAAAAGTAGTAATTGCGGCAGAAACGATGGTAATTCCACGCTCTCTTTCCTGTTCCATCCAATCAGTAACTGTAGTCCCTTCGTCAACCGAACCTTGCTTGTAAGTCTTTCCTGTTTCAAAAAGGATCCGCTCGGTAGTAGTTGTTTTCCCGGCATCAATATGGGCAATAATTCCGATATTTCTGATTTTTTCCAACGGGACAACACGGTCTTTAGTTACAGTCATCACCATTGCCGCTTTTTTCTTGGTAACTTGTGCTGCCATTTTTTATATAGACAAAAAACAACTCCCTCTATAAGGAAGTAAAAGAATTTTAACAGGTGAATGGTTAGCATTCAATAGCTTTCAGAAATTCTCCTTCTATGTACTGAATTAGTAAATAGTCTAAACAGGCCAATTGAAAGGTAGAAGTATTAGAAATCATGTCCTGAATATCTCTTTTTTTGTCAGAATTATTCATCTTCGGTCAGATAATGTCAAGCAAGTTCCTTTAAAACGACTAAACTATGGGTTAGAAACTTTCCCGCTCGCACTTTAAAAAACTGGTTTCAATGATCCTAGGTGAGGCTTCGGACTATGGAGTTTGAAAGAACAGGCTCTATACCCCGAAGTCCCACTCGGGACTTTTCTTGAAAAAAGGAGGAACAATGACTGCAATTACTCTGGTTGTACTTTTGCTGCTCATTGTGGCAATGAACAGCAAAATGTTCACAATGGAGCATGTCACAGCTTTCGGCGGGACAGCTGGAACAATACTTTTTCTTTTGGCCTGGATTTGGTCAGGACGGTTGAACCGGGCCATGGAGGAAACCAAAGAGCTAAAGGCTAAGCTCACAAAAGTACTCCTAGAGAGGGAGTGGGAAGAACAAAATGCCAGATGGTGGGGGATTTTCTATCGTC
>MGGH01000035.1 GCA_001792305.1 Candidatus Woesebacteria bacterium RIFCSPHIGHO2_01_FULL_39_23 | reverse complement strand
TGACAACAGTAATCCTCACCGTTTTATTAGCGATTATATTTTTAAAAGAGAGAGAAAATGTCGGAAGGAAGCTGCTGGGTGCTGCCATAAGTTTTATCGGTCTTTTGCTGGTCGGGTGAATTGTCTGAAATAATCGAGGAAATCTTAATCTTTTCTTAATCGGTAGTGGTTCATATTAGTATCTGGAAATTAATTAACTGCCCTATGTTAAAGATATTAATTGTATTAACGTTAGCCTTGACAATTATGATCGTTGGCTTTTCTGCGCCCTTGGCTGCTCCAATTGAACCGAAAAAAATAAATGCGTTCAGCGAAGAAGAACTTGCAGTTTATGACGGAACAGATTCAAATTTGCCGGTTTTTATCGCCGTAGACGGGTATGTTTATAATGTTACAGGTGACAGAGAAATTTACGCACCCGGTGGCATGTACCACCACTTGACCGGAAGTAATCAACATACCGAACTCTGCCGGGTATAGAAAATGTTAATGGAAAACATCCGGTCTGGGTATAATCGTGAATTGACAGTACTTAAGCTGTTACAATGGATAGGTAAATGACCGCCAGAACTCATGATGCCTTTGCTTTTGCCTCCCTTGTGACTGTCGCTACGATTTATCCACCCGTGTCACTTAATCTTGCCACGATGTTTACTTCTATAGTGGGGAATATTGTCGGCGCACTGACACCCGACCTCGACCAGGCAAGTAACAGACTCTGGGATTTGTTGCCGGCTGGGAACTTTGTCGGCAAAATTCTCCGTCCACTTTTATTGGGTCACAGGACTTTATCACATTCAATTTTAGGTGGAGTAATATATTATAAAGTTTTGGAATTTGTCTTACCGAAAATTCTGAACGCAAGTTATGTAAATATTGGAATCGTAACAGTATCAATAATGATCGGCTTTATTTCCCATTTAATTGCAGACAGTTTGACGAAAGAAGGTATTCCTTTGTTTTTCCCTTTTAAAATGAAGATTGGCATACCGCCGGTTTCCTTTATGAGAATTACAACCGGAGGATTTATTGAAAATGTATTAATACTACCGGTGATAGCTATCTATCTTATCTGGCTTGTAAATACAAAGAAGGAAATTTTATTAAGTGTTTTGAAACTGCTAGACTAAGAAATACATGAAAAAAGTCTTGATTGTGGAGGATGACAAAGATATCTCCGAGATGTACAAGCAAAAGTTTGAAATGACCGGGTTTGAAGTAACCCAAGAATATGACGGCCAAAAGGCCCAAATGCTGATTAAAAACACGCTACCGGACATTATTTTATTGGACATTATGCTTGGGAGTAAAATCAACGGATTTGATATACTTGAGGATATTCGGCGCGACCCGAGAACAAAAGGGATTCAGGTACTTGTTTTGACTAACCTCGAAACCGAAGAGAAAGTTGCTAAAGAAATTGGTGCTAACGAATATGTAATTAAGTCAAATACCACACCCGAAGAACTTGCCATGAAAGTGAAAAGTATGATTGGATTATGAGGAAATTTTTATTTGCAATTGCCGCGATAGTGCTGTTGGTCGTTATTGTAAAGCCTTCACAAAAAAAAGACAATGAAAATTCAGGAAACGGTAATCAAGCTGAAACTGTTGAGGAAAAACTTCCTGAAGAAGTGATGGGGGTGACAATGGATAAAAGTAGCATTGAAGAAATTAAAGAAGGTACAGGTAACGAAGCGTTGAGAGGGAAACTGGTTACAGTCCATTATGAAGGCTCTTTTGAAAGCGGAGAGGTGTTTGACAGTTCCATTGAGCGCGGTGTCCCTTTTACATTTAACCTGGGAGAAGGTGAAGTGATTCAAGGGTGGGATTTGGGTGTTACCGGTATGAAAGTGGGAGGAAAAAGAAAACTCACGATTCCTCCAGAGCTTGCATACGGAGATCGCGGAGTACCGGGGGCAATTCCTCCCAATTCTACTTTAATATTTGAAGTAGAACTCCTGAAAGTTGAATAAAGCTTTCTGCCTTAGACTTTGTGATATTATCTATGTAGGATGGGTTTTCTTTCGTGGTTTTACCAAAGAGGTGTAACTTATTATCTAAAGAGGTGGTATTTTTTACTTGCTTCGATTTACCATTATTTTTCATTCCCTGTTCTTGTGACAACTCTATTTGCTCCATGGCGTAAGGTTGTGATCGAGGAGCGAACCGGATATAACATCGAAAAGTACTTCTCTAATCTTGTTTTTAATTTAATATCACGGGGTGTTGGAGCTGTGATGAGAATTATATTTTTGTTTTCGGGGGCAATTCTTTTAATTATTGCGTTTCTGGGGGGAGCAGTAGGACTTGTTATCTGGATGTTTTTGCCGCCACTTGGGTACCCAGTTTATGTTCGTTTCCTTAATAGGCCCGAGAAACTGGTAGAAAAAATCATGTTCAGAATAAAAACTACTAGCGACAATCCACTGGGAGTGATATTTGATAATGAAGCAGGCAGGTTTGTTCTTTCCCATATGAATCTTACACTTGGAGAGATTGTAAGTGAAGCAAAAATAGACATAAATAAACTGGAAAATATTAAGACCAGTTCTTATGGAGAGTTAATAAAGCATTTGGTTGAGAGTGAAGTTTGGACGGATGAGTTTTTCCGTAAAAGGCAGATTGGAAAAGATGATCTGGGTATAGCGGCTCTCTGGTGGGAAGAGAGGAGAAGAGAAAAATCGTATCTTGGAGACGAGGAACAAGCTTTTGCCAGCGCAGGCATGGGAGCAGAATTTCTTATTGGGTATACCCCAAATTTGAGTAAGTATTCCACTGATATGGGAAGTCCGCGTTCATATTCTCACAGACTCATTGGGCGCGACAGTGAGTTGTTACGAATTGAGAGAACTTTAAATGGGGGTGCTAACGTAATGCTTGTTGGTCAGCCTGGAGTCGGTAAAACTACTGTAGTCTTGGCATTTGCCTTGAGAGCCAGGCTTGGTGAGCTTGGGTCGCGCCTTGCATACAAAAAGATATTGGAGCTTGACTACAATTCATTTCTGTCAGGCACTCAAGACCTAAATCGAAAGAAAACACTTATGGCGGAGATTCTGGAAGAGGCAGCTTATTCCGGAAACACGATTTTGGTCATTCGGGATATTCATAGAATTACAAATCCTGAAGTAGAAGGATATGATTTTACTGATGTTTTGGAGGGACACCTAAAGCAAGATGAACTAAAAGTTATTGCCGTTCTGACTCCTGTCGATTATGAAAGATTTGTATCTTCGAACCTTCGCCTTAGGAAATACTTCGAGATGGTCGAGGTTGTGCCCCCAAGTATTGATGATGCTTTTAGAATTCTTATGGAAGCAGCTAAAAACTGGGAGGAAAAGCAAGCGATTATTTTGCCTATTCCAGCTCTCAGACAGATTCTTGATGGTAGCGATAAGTATATAAGTGAAATTCCTTTTCCAGAAAAAGCGTTGGAAATGCTGGACTCGGTTGTTTTGTACAAAGAAATGCAGGGTAGAGGGAACTATGTTGTAAGTGTTGATGATGTTAATATAGTTTTGGCAGAAAAGACCGGAATTAGCTTTGCAAGGCTTACACAGCAGGAGAAATCCAAATTAACTAATATTGAAAATATAATTCATGAGCGGTTGGTAAACCAAGAAATAGCGGTTAACTTGATCGGAAAAAGTCTTCGTGGGCGAAGTGTTGGGGTCAAGGAAGAAAGTAGACCTATTGGCTCCTTTTTGTTTTTGGGACCAACTGGTGTTGGCAAGACTCAAACTGCTAAGGTTCTTTCAAACATTTACTATGGAAGTGAAGCAAATATAATCAGATTTGATATGGCGGAGTTTGCTGGTCGTGAGGGATTGGAGAGACTGATTGGGTCGGTGGACAACAATCAACCGGGTATTATGACTACAGCTATCAAAAATCGGCCGGCAAGTCTGCTGCTTCTGGACGAGATGGAAAAAGCTACTCCTTCTGTTTATAATCTTTTTCTAACTCTCCTTGACGAGGGGTCAATAACAGATGCCTTTGGGAGAAAGATTAATTGTAAGCATTTGTTTGTGATAGCGACAAGTAACGCCGGCGCGGAGTTCATAAGGCAACTTGTGGGTAAGGGAGTAGCGGGGGAGGATCTTCAAAATAAGGTTTTGGACTATATCCAAAAACAAGAAATATTTAGCCCTGAATTTCTAAACAGGTTTGATGGTGTAGTGGTTTACGAACCATTGAAGAAAGAGCACTTAATTCAGATTGCTTGGTTAATGTTAACTGAACTACAGAAGACTTTGAAAGCGAGAAATATAATTTTGGAGGTGACAGATGAAGCCTGTGGAAAGTTAGCGGAAGATGGGTATGAGCCGGAGTCTGGTGCTCGACCCATGAGGCGTGTGGTTGATCTTGTTTTAGGCGATTTACTTGGAAAAGCCATACTAAGCGAAGAAATTATACCCGGAGACAGGATAAAAATAGTACCGGGGGAGGGTAGTAAAGAATATAGATGGGAGAAAGTGAAATAAATAAAAAAATGATAAAAAATAAATTTGTTGTGGTAGGTGCTTTTTTGGGAGCTTCATTTGGTGTTTTGCTCGAAGCTTTGTATCCAAAGGTCGCAATTTTGGAACTCTTGTACAATATTTTCACAAGACAGCAATTAAGGTTACCGGTTTACCCCGATCCGCCCATAGATGGATCCGTTTTTGCGGTTGGCGTCATTATTCCGCTTTTGTTTGGGATTGTTGGCTGTTTGGTTGGAATAGTTATTTATAAAGTGATGGAATTTGGCTCTGTAAACAGGAAATAAATGAAAATCTTGCATTATTCCGACAAAGCAACTAACAATTTTATAAAACTTTATAGTCAGTGTGATGTACTTGTTTCAACTGGTGATCTGTCCTTTTTTGATTTTGCAGGGCTTGCGGATATTCAAAATAAAAAACCTGCTTTTGGAGTATATGGTAATCACGATTCAGGCAATTACATGGAAAGTTTAGGAATTATTAATCTTCACAACAGGGTTTACGAGCTTGCTGGTTATAAGTGGGGAGGTTTCCAGGGCTGCATTGAATATAAGGATTCGCCGTTGATGTATGCAGAAGAAGAAGCAAAACTCTGGGCGGAGACGTTCCCTCATGTTGATATCTTGCTTTTGCATTCAGGGCCTAAAGGTATGTTGGATGATTTGTCAGACAAAATTCATTCCGGTTCTGAAAGCGTCCGTAATTATGTCTTAATGAAGAAACCTAAGTATGTATTTGTGGGGCACCAGTACTCAGATGGGTTCATGGAAATCGAGGGAACAAAATTATATAGAACTTATGGGGCACGGATTATAGATTTATAGTCATGTTTAATAGACACTTTTTTGAAAATATTAAAGCGAGTTTATTGATAAAATTTCGAAAAGACAACGTTTTTTATCCTGAAGTAAAGAGATGGTTTGAGCTAGTAGAGGAAGTTAGCGAAGAAAGAAGAATAAACTCATATAACCTGATTGTGGACTTTGATGTCATTACCAAGTTATCACAGAATAAAAAAGACGAACTTAGATATTCCCCGGATAATTTTTTAAACCTCTTTGAGCTTTTTTGCAAAAGAATCCAGGAGGTTAACGAAACACATGCAGAATCTGTTGTTGATTCGCTTTCCAGCCTGTCAAAAATTTTATATATGCTTGATAGCGGATTTGAGATTGCGTGTAAAGTAGTACTTACAATTTCAGATTTGAAGTTAAGGCAACGAATGGATGTCTATGCCTATTATATGTTGGCATGGATGGCTGTAAAACAAAAGCGAGACGCTATACTTGATTACATAAATATCTTTGAGACGGAGAAGGCATTGAAGTCTTTAGAGAAAGAGTTTAACAAATGATCGACGACGATTTGGAAAAAAGACGGGGTCAAGACACAGGTCGAACAGGCCTGGAAAGTGGAATGGTTGGAGTTGAAAGCATTGAAGTGGCAAGACTTGTTGATAGCGATTTAACAGAGGACGCCATTGGAATTTTGGGAGATATACCAGACTTTAATAGTGAAGATGGTGTTCGTCGGTATTTAAATGGAAAAACACAGGAATATCGGCAGAGCGAGGGTTTAGGGCGGGAAGGACCAGTTCGTCAATCAAAGGCAATACTGGCTACTTTATATGAAAAGTTAGCTTCTGCGCCGAGTGAAGAGATTGCTGCTTTTGCCCGTATGCAAAGTATTAGATGTGAAAGAAGATTGTCAGATTTGAAAGAAAGACTTGACCTTTTACGGCCTTCAATAGATGTTATTGAAAGAGTCAGAAACCTTGCCAGTTTACCTCATGCTGCTACCGTTTTTAACGCTGGATTTTTGAAGGAAGCAGGGGGTCCGATATTTGTTGATAAAGTTTTAGGTCCGGATTTTCAAGAAGCTGTTTCAGGAAAAGCTGATGTTTTAGATAGACAGCTTAAATCAGTTACTAAAGCACAGAAAAAATGGCGAAAGGTAGATGCATTATCTAACGCTTAATTAACCGGAATTTATTTAGCTATGGCTGACGATATTACAGAGGCTTCTGTTGATACCGGGGTTACCCCTTCGGTGGAATTGGATTTGTCTCGCAGAGAAAATGAGAGGCTTAGGGCCGACTTCGAACACGCTGCTAGGTTTGGTAGAAGGGTCGTAGAGGAACTTACTAATCGGCGCCAAGAAGATTTGAGTTTGTTTATTGCTGATAAACCTTTCCCAAAAGAAGACTGGGCAGCAGTTATACCCAGAAAGCCAGGCCAGCAATTAGATCAGGCGGATGTAGCTGAAGCTTTAAGGGGGTCTTTTGCTCTGGCGCTTGAAACTACATTTCGTATTGCTGAAGCACGGCCAATGCAACCAAGAGGAGGCATGAGACTAAATAAGGAAGTGGATAGCCTTGATGGAATTAGTAGGGTTGTTGATAATGGACTTGCTTGGGGAAGGGAAGTACGGAAAGGCAGACCCAGAATTATTGCCGATGAGGTTAAAAAAGCACTGGCTAGGCGTGGTGAAAAGCCTGAAAAATTAGACGCATTAACCGACTAGCAGCTTGAGAATATTGCTGCCCAAGGATTTAGGCAAGCATCAGCTGTGTTAAGTGATTCGAGAGATTCTTTGGATAGAGCACGCAGAATACAATGGCAAGCTCAGCTACGACAAGCTGTATAGCAGTACTAACTGGTCCTTTTACTTATCTTCGCTCAATCTCGGCTGGCCGAAGTCTTCAATTAAGATGGGTATCAGCTCATAGTTAGTTATTTTTTGGTCTTCAAAGACAAATTTTCCAATCAATCCCTCGCGAGTTTTTTGTGACCACATTTGGTCAAAGATAAAGTTACCAAGCGAATAAACAATTAACTTATCTTTGTAGTTTTCAGTTGTTTGAATCCAGTGGGGATGGTGTCCGATTATAAGGTCTGCTCCGGAATCAATTGCCAAATGTGCCAGTTCTATCTGTCGCAGGCTGGGTTTGTCGCTATATTCGATTCCCCAATGAAAAGTAACTACCAAAATGTCGGATTTTCGCGCCGCTTGTTTCACTTCCGATTCAATGCTTTTATTGTCAGCCCAGGAAATAATTGGCTCGTGTAACGTAATGTCGTTATATCCGAGGAATGCAAACCTCGCTCCATTAATGTCTTTGTAAACAGTCCCACTCACACCCAAAGGAGATATATTATTATCTTTGAGCAGTTTAATCGTTTCTTCAATCCCTTTTGCGCCGAAGTTGTATGCATGGTTATTTGCCAGGTTTGCGATATCGACCCCAGCGAATTTTAAGCCTTCAATATGCCGTGTGTCCCCGCAAAAATAAAATCCGGTTTGCGTTGTCGGGCAGTTGGCTATTAAAGTTCCCTCAAGATTAATTAAGGTTATATCAGCGCTTCCCAAAAAATCAGCTGTTTTTTCAAAAGCCCACTTGAAATTATTTTTGCTTATCGATTGTTGGTTGACTTTCCTCCCGAGCATTACATCACCCACAGCTACTAAAGTAACAGTATTATCGTTAGTTTCTTTTTGGCTTAAATTTCGAATGGTGAAGCTATTAAAATTCTGATTTGTTTTAAAATTACGAAAGTTGTTGAGGTAAACAAGAGAAATAAAGATACCTGAGAAGATTCCTAAAACGGGTATGAAATATGCTCTTTTGGTTAATATTTTTTTATGATTTTTTGACACCACTTTTTATCCCAATTCTTGATAAGGCAGCATTTATTACCCTTCTAATTAGATTTTCATAATCTATTCCAGCCACTCGGCCCGAAAGTGGAAAGTAAGAAGTTTTAGAAATTTCTGGCGGTATAAGTCCTGGTGGTGAATTAATATCTAAAACATAAGGATTTCCGCTATTATCGCAACGCAAGTCAATTCTACAAAGGTCATGTATATTCAAGGCTTCCCAAACTTCTCGACAAATTACAGATATTTTGTCCTCTAAATCTTTTTCAATTTTGGCAGGGCATATTACATTATTATCTGATGATTCCTCTTCGAAAAACCATTTAACCTCTAACGAATCAAGTGGTAAATAATTACTTGGCAGCTTTGTATGGTCGGACTCAATTATGGGTAATATTATGGGAGGATTTCCTAACATTGCCACTGAAAACTCTCGTCCAGTCAAAAACGGTTCAACCAGAGCCGGTTCCTTAAATAGATTAATGATGAACTCAATCCTATTTCTCAAATGATCTGTGTCGTTTACTACACTCTCGTTAGTTATTCCTGCCGAGGAGCCTTGCCCGATTGGTTTTACAATCAAAGGAAAATTTAGTTTTTCACTTAATACTACATAATCATCTTTAAAAAGCTGATAAGGAAGAGTGGGGATATTATTAGCCAAAAGTATGGATTTTGCCATTGCTTTGTTCATCGCTAGAGCATTGGTTAGAGGAGAAGATCCGGTGTAGGGTATTTTTAACATTTCACAGAAAGCCGGAATGTGTGCGTATCTGTCTTTTCCGTTTAATCCGAGTGAATAATTAAAAACTAGTTCGATTTTGCCCCTTTTTTTGTAAAGGTTAATATATGCCTTTTCATTTGCCTCAATCGGCAAAACTTCAAATCCTGCTTTTTTAAAATACCTGATCATTAAATCAATCGTTTCCTGATCATCAAAATCTGCCTCTAATTGGGATATAGGATCGTTGGGGTCAGGGTATATGTGGCGAACGTTATAAAGAAATGCAATTTTTTTGTTCATCGAGTTGGATTTACACTTTCTGGTAGAGGTAGCAGTTCCTTACCTGTTGCATCTCTCATGGTATTAAGAAGTAATCTTTTTAATATTTCAGTAAATGAAATACCGTAAAGATCCAGTATCACTCCAAGCGCACATGCAGTCTCTTTCGGCGCAAAAGCAGGGTTACTATTGCTGTCTATAAAAAAATACCGGCCAGAAGAGTCAATTCTGATATCAAATTTTCCATAATCAGACATTTTAGTAATATCAAAAGCCTTTTTGACATATTCCCTTAAAAGCGGGTCTTGATATTTTTGATAGTGAAATGAGTCATAAGTGTCGGTTAACCATTGATCCTCGAATGTCGCAAAAATGTATTTTTCGTCTCCTTTAGTAAATACTTTCTCGGCTAAGTATACCTTCTTGTTTAGACCCTCGAGTAAAATTGCAGTAACTTCTCTACCTACTATAAACTCCTCCACCAATACTGGTTGTTTATAAGTTTCTATCAAGAATTTGGCGCGATCTCGGAGATCTCGCTCTGTTTCTGAAACAGCTTCACGGGTTATTTCTACGGCTCCGTGGATCTCATTTAACTTAGATATCAAAGGAAATCTTAGCGTTGGATCTATGGGATCGTTGTAAATATTTAATAGTTGATAGTGAGGTACAGGAACTCCATTTTGCTCGAGGAGTTTTTTGATCAGAAACTTGTTGTATACGAGAGACTCGCCCAAAATTCCGGCCCCGGTATAAGGTATTTCCAGAAGTTCCAAAACACCCGGAATTGTTGATGACAAGTATTCGTTTCCTTTGATGGAACCGACAAGATTTAAAACAACATCGGGTTTGTCGTGATGTAGTTTCTCTGGAAGTTCTGGATTTCCGGGATAAAGGAGTGGTTCGACATTAATTTTCTTGAGATAGTTAGATATGATGATTGCGTCATCTTTGGCGTCTTTTTCGGTTAGGTACTGACTTTCTGTTGGAAAATACTCACGCCTGACGTCGCTATATATGATACCCACCTTTTTTGGCAAGGAATACCCTGTCTTAGTACTGTTATTACCTGGGGGTTTCTCTTCGTTTAGTCCACCGTTGACATCTGCCATATTTTTAAAAGTATATATTTAGCGAGCATTTTTCTCCAGCTGATAATTTGCCTTTTACCCCATTTGGAATGCTTAAAAACTTATTATCCTCAATTCCCTCTTTCAGTTTGATGATTACCGATTCGGGATCATCGATTTCGTAGTAATGCCCGAAGTCGTTTAGCTGTGCCAAGGGAATTTCCCCTAAATGAACTAAGCGAGACTTGATCAGTTCTTCTATTGTCACTTTTTTACCCCAGTCCGGATACGACTCTTCCTCAATTGCAATAAATCTTCCAAGAATCATTCCTTTAATCCTTTTAGCTCTTTTGTGGTTTACAATCATATCAATTTGTCGCTGAAGTGTGCTTTTTTCTATAAACCACTCTTCAATTCCAAGGATCACATCTCCACTCCCAAACATTAAAGGATCAAACCTGGTGCCAAGAGTTATTATTAAGCTGTCAAGATTGGATATAAGCAAAATGCCGACCGCCGTGCCTTGTGTAATTGGCTTCCACTGGTGTTTTTCATCTATAACAATTGATTGACCATTGAAAAGCATTTCCTTAAGTAGGTCTTGGGACTCTTTATCCCATTCATGTAAGCCCGATAAGTTTGGCCCATGGATAGAAGCCAATTTAAAAGAAGCCAGGGCGTTTAATATTACACATACGTCACTGTAGCCAATGAACCATTTTGGGAAGTTTCTTAGTTTCACGACGACCTCTTTAGTGAAAGCGTGTAATATTTCTGTAGCGGCATAGCCCCCTGACGCTGCCCAAATTATTCTCACATTGTTGTCCTCAATCATATTAATGAGATCTTCCTGTCGTTCTTGGGGAGTACCTGCGCTAAAGTCTCCGACTTTAGAAAGTAAGTGTTTTCCAAGTTTAACTTTTAAGCCCCAGCTTTCAAGTGTTGCAACCCCACCCCCTAGATCATTTTTATCTATCGCGTCAGAGGGCGCGATTAGGCCCACAGTGTCTCCTGGAGAAATTTTTGGCGGTACAATAAAGTTTGACATAATGCTAATATGTTAGTATGTTTACACTTCCCAACCTTCCCTATGATTATAGCGCACTCGAGCCTTATATAGATGAGGAAACGATGCGGATTCATCACGACAAGCACAATGCCGCCTACGTGGACAATTTGAATAAAGCACTGATTCTTTTGGCTGTGGGATTAGAGGAAAAACTTTCAATAAAATATAAGCCGTTATTAGATTTAAATTTGGAAAAAATGCTAGAGAGTATAAACGAATTTCCAGAAATGTTGCGTGAAAGAATCCAAAACAACGCTGGTGGACATGCCAACCACAGCTTTTTTTGGAAGATTATGGGTTCCCCTGATTCTGGAGACGAACCCTCAGGCAAGTTACTTGATGCCCTAAATTTTACATTCGCGAGCGTGGAGAAGTTTAAGGAGGAATTCACAAACAAGGCTATAGCCGTTTTTGGCAGCGGTTGGGCTTTTCTTATCAAAAAACCGGACGGGACGCTAGCTCTCAAACGCCACTCGTTTCAGAATAGCCCCCTGATGCACGGCAACATTCCGATTCTTGGAATTGACGTCTGGGAGCACGCATATTACCTAAAATATCAAAACCGCCGCGCAGACTATATTCAGGCTTGGTGGAACGTAGTAAACTGGAAGCAAGTCGAAGATAACCTCAATGAAGCTTTAGGTAGTAAGTAAATTTAATCTCCTTTCCTATCCTAGACTTTGACCTTATGATCTATAGGTCTATTGGGAGTTAATTGTAAACTGTTGACCTGTGGCCAGCGGAGAGTACAAAGACAGTTTTGTCTTTGGTGTTTACTTTGTATATTATTCTGTAGACTCCGACTTTGTAACTAAACTTTCCTGTTGGCTCCCTTGTCAAGGGTTTGCCAATAAATGGATCCTCTTTGATTTCCTGCAAGGCCGAAACGATTGCTTTCCTGTGATTTTTAGATATTTTTTTAATGCTTCTTTTGGCGCTTGAGGCGACTAAAAGTTCACACATGAAGCCTTAATTCTTTTTTCAGTTGATCAAAAGTAACAATTTTGCCTTTTTTGACATCTTCTTCACCTCTTTTTATGGCTTTCATAAGACCCCGGTCGGATAGAATATTCACGGTTTCTTTCCATGATTCAAATTCAGATGCGGACATAAGAACGGCAGTGGGGGAGCCATTAACCGTTATGACGTATTCTTCAAGCAATCTGCCTGCTCGATTGACAAGGGTAGTCAGATTTTCTCTGGCTTTGGTAATTGGTAATGTTTTAGTCATGATTGTACTTTACATAATTATGTACATTATGTCAATGTAGACTTATTGACTTTATGATCTATATGTCATAGAGTGGGGGAGAGGATGGAGGAAACGCTCAGGCAGATTGCGCTTCAGGTAAAGTCAGCTAGAAAGAAAGCAAAAATGACGCAGCAGGATTTGGCTTTGAAGTGCGGTAGCGGCCAATCAGTAATTTCAAAGCTTGAAAACTCTAAACTTGATCCTACAATAAAATATCTGAGTAAAGTTTCTAGTACATTTGGAACAAAAATAAAAATTTCTATATGAATAAAAAACCAGCTATTTTTGTGACTGCTTTGATTATCGTTCTGGTTGGCTATTTATTTAGAGAAAGAATTCTTCGAGTTTTTTATGCTCCGACAAGTTCTTTAGTCGAAACCGGGGTGATAACAAAGCAGATTGAGGAAACAGATCAAAAAGAGGTTGATAAAGAAATGCCAAACAGACTGGATATAGAGACTGTTGTAGAAAATTTAGATATCCCATGGGAGTTAGTATTTCTTCCCGACGGTAGAATGCTTATAACTGAGCGCCCGGGGGACTTACTCATAATTGGTAAAGATAAAAAGACTGTAAAAGTTCAGGGAGTTTACCACTTTGGCGAAGGAGGACTTTTGGGGATGGCTCTTCATCCTGACTTTCAAAATAATAATTTTATTTATTTATATTTTACAAGTAGTGTTTCGGGTAAGGTATCAAATAGGGTAGAAAGATATAAATTGATCGGCGATACTTTAGTTGATAAAAGAACAATTTTGGAAGAAATTCCCGGTGCGGCAAACCATGACGGCGGAAGACTTAAGTTTGGTCCAGATGGTTTTCTTTATGTAACTACCGGGGATTCTCAAAATAGTAACTTATCACAGGATACTGCCTCTCTTGCAGGGAAAATTTTGAGAGTGAAGGATGACGGATCAATCCCGGCCGATAATCCTTTTGGGAATGCAATTTATTCGTATGGGCACAGGAATGTGCAGGGGATTGCCTGGGACAGTGAAAACCGTTTGTGGGCTACAGAACATGGCCGAAGCGGTGTGCAATCCGGTCTGGATGAAATTAATTTAGTAGTCAAAGGCGCTAATTACGGTTGGCCCGTGATTCAGGGTGATCAAACGAGGGAGGGGATGTTTACTCCAGTAATTAATTCGGGAGCGAGCGATACATGGGCTCCCTCCGGCATGGTATTTTATGAAGGTAGACTATTTTGGGCCGGCCTTCGAGGTGAAAGTTTATATGAAGCTGTCATTCAGGAAAATAACTTAGTCAATCTTAAAGCAAATTTCAGAAGTGAATATGGACGGCTTCGAACAGTTGTAGTAGGTCCGGATGGGTATTTTTATGTTTTGACCAATAACCGCGACGGCCGCGGCACACCGAGCGCTGGCGATGACAAAATCATCCGCGTTAACCCTAAATTGTTTAAATAACTACTTAGCAAGAAGCTTTTTCCTGAAACGAAAATGTACGGCCAATACAGCCGTTGCTACCAGGATCGAAGGTAGAGATAAAATTATATCTGTTAAATTTGCTCCTGAGACACCAATGCCCAAACCAATAAAACCTCCTAGGACAAAAATTACTGACGGGATGAGTGTTAACACGGATAATAGTATTATCCAAGTTACGTAGGTTTTTTTAAGTTCATTTAAACGTTCTGATGTATCTTTTACCGCTTGTTTCCAAGAAAATATGTATAGGGGAATGCTCACTATAAGTGCTGAGAGCCTGATGGGAATTTCTGATTTAATACTGTAGTATCCATTTAATCTTTGAGGATCTTTAATTGCGATTTGTAGTAAAATTCGCAGCAAATCAGACAAGGATATATAAAGAATTGCAAGAGAAAAGAAGGAAAGAATGTAAAACAAATAATCGTTAAGCGTGTATCCTCTTTTTTTATCTCGTGCAAAGAAAGCAAGTATTCCGAAAAGAATTAAAAAAGGAAACACTAAACTCATTATTCCTATTCCGTAATAGTCCATAAATTAATTATACAACAAGTTTATTTATTCATACCTTATTGCCTCAACCCTTCGGCGATGCTTAAGGATTTCGGCTACTCATAACGAATAGCCTCAATTGGTGGAAGTTTTGCGGCGCGGCGGGCAGGGAATACACCGAAAAATATTCCGATTGCCGAAGAGACGACCAAAGAAATTAGCACAGCCAAGAGATTTAAAGATACAGGGAAGAAAATCCTTACAATCAGAATTATTAGGATCGCGAGGATTAAACCTAAGGCTCCGCCAAAAAGAGACAGAAGAACGGATTCGGTCAAAAATTGTTTCAAGATGTCATTTTGAGTTGCTCCTACCGCACGCCTTATTCCTACTTCTTTAGTTCGCTCGGTTACTGTTGCAAACATTATGTTCATAATTCCTATTCCTCCAACAAGAAGCGAAATTGAACCGATTGCAATGAGTACAGAATTAATTATTGAAAATATTTGGTTTATGGTATTTAGGAGTTCTGCCTGCTCGGTCACCGCAAAGTCGTCCTCATCATATCTATCCAAAAGTGCATTTTCAGCTTTTGTTTTAGCAATACTTACCATATCGTCGGATTTCACCCCCAGATAAATTGACCAGAAGGTTTTATCAGGATTTAAGCCCCCGTAAGTCGTTTTATATGGAATGAAGATAGCACCATCCATCTCCTGATCACCTTTTTTCTTGGCGACACCAATAACCTTGAACCTCTGGTTCTCAAAACGGACTGTTTTACCAACTGCATTACTTGTTGTACTAAAGAGATTAGTGGCAATAACATTTCCCAAAACTCCCACTTTAGAACTTGCTTGGATATCTGACTTGGTGAAAAGCTCACCAAACTCAGGTTCTATATTCATTAATTTAAAGCCGTCGTCGTTTATTCCCATAATGTAACCAAATTTCTTTTCTCTGGCTCCCTCTATAGTCGTTGCTTTCATAAAAACGGGTACTACATAATCAATTTCTGATATTCGTTTTAGGGAGTTTACGTCTTTTTCGTCAAAACTTACTCCCCCCACGATTGCCGCTCCACCAAAACCACCTCCTCCCTCGCCGGTAAACCCTCCACCGGGGAGTATTAAAATAAGGTTTGCGCCCATGCTTTCAAATTGCCCTTCAATATAATTTTTAAGCCCCAAGCCCAGTGCAATCAAAAGAACGACAGATAAGACTCCGATCATAATGCCAAGGGAAGTCAGAGCCGTTCGAACCTTGTTTCTCTTGAAATCTTCCAAAGCTGTTTTAATAAGATGCAAATAGCCGTTTCGAATTTTCATTAGAGGTACTTTTCTACAACTTGCCCGTCTTTTATATAAATTTGTCTTTTGGTCTTTGCTGCTATGCCGTGTTCATGAGTAACAATAATGACAGTTACTCCAAAATCATTGTTTAAACTTTTCAAAATGTCTATAATTTCATCCCCCGTCTTGCTGTCCAGGTTTCCAGTTGGCTCGTCGGCCAAAATTATCTTGGGGTTCATAATAAGAGCCCGAGTTATGGCTACGCGTTGCTGCTGGCCACCTGAAATTTTATTAGGAAAAAAATTTCTCCTATCATAAATCCCAAACCTTTTTAGAAGATCTTCCGCTTTTGTAACCGGATCAAGGAGAAGTGGCTCTTTAGAATATTTTGTTGGAAGAAGAACATTTTCAAGGACAGTAAAACGGTTTATTAGGTTAAACGACTGAAAAACAAATCCGACAGTACTGTTTCTGATTTTTGAAAGCTCAACGTCCGCAAGCTTAGACACATCCTTTCCTTCCAATATAACCTTGCCCGAAGTTGGTTGTTCAAGAAGACCAATAATATGCATTAGGGTGGACTTTCCGGATCCGGATGACCCCAGTATTCCTATAAACTCTTTTTCCTTTATGGATAGGTTTATATCCCTTACAGCTTTTACTTCCTCGTCTCCAAGAAAATATGATTTATTAACATTTTGAAGCTTAATCATACACAAAATCGCCCTCTTTGATCTTATCGCTTTTTATTTCAACTCTGTCTTCGCTCTCAAGACCTGTCTCAATATAAACCTTGTTATTAGGTTTCCCTAAATTTAGATATTTTCCATTTGTATCAGAATTTACGAAATGAGGTGGTATAAAAAGCATGTTATCTTTTTCACTTAAAATAAATTTTGCGTCACCTGTCATACCTATTCTAAATTTGTTTGCGTCTAGGTTAATGTCGGAAAATTTAACTTTGGCTTCATAAACTGCACCCACTTCACCTTCCTTTGGTGTTAAACTTAAATACTCGACTTGACCCTCGTGTTCTTCATTAGAAAACGAGTCAAGTACAACAATAACCTTTTGTCCATTTGTAATTTCGGTTACCTCCGACTGATCGGCACTCACTTCAAAATATATGGTCTTAGGGTTCACTACCTCGATTTGAGATTCAGCTAATGATGTATTAATCCCGGCAAATGGGTGGGTTATGTTAGTTATAACTCCATCAAAAGGGGAGCGGAGAGTAGAGTTACTTAAATTTTTTTGCGCGATGACATAAGCTCGGTATGCCTTATTTTTATTATTCTCTGCCGCTACCCGTGTTTCTCTCTGGGAGAAAGATTCGTCTTTATTATGTCCTTTAACTTCGTCATAAACTCTATCTAAAACCGCCTGGTAATAGTCGAGATCCGACTCTGCCTGAAGATATGTTTGATACAAAATCGTGGTATCAAGTTTAGCTAAAATCTGTCCCTTTTTGACATCCTCTCCTTCAATTACCTCAACACTGGCTAATTCACCCGAGGATAGGAAGTTAAGTTTTGCATACTCGTCCGCATTAATTGTTCCAGATAAAATAAGTTCTTCTCTAACCAGCCCTCTTTTGACTTCAACACTTTCAAAATCATTACCATCTCGGCGACCAATAAAAAATACTGCAATTAGAACTACCACAGCTAGTGCCCAGAACTTCTTGACCTTTAAAATGCCTTTGATTTTTTCAAGCACAAAAATTCAGACCAATTATACATTAAGGAATATGGAAGGGGAATTACTTTCTGTTTTTTGTGAGGAAATCCCGTTTGAAGTTAAATATTGCCCCCAAACCTACAAGGGTAACTGTAAGTGTTGTGATAAAAGAAATGACGGGAATTCTGGATAAAACAAAAAGTACTACAAGTCCGAGGATTAGAGCAATGTAGATATTGACATCCTTTTTCCCAGCCAGCTCAACAAGTTTGTTGCCTACAAAAACTGCCACAACGATTCTTGTTAAGTAAATTTCGATTGCAAAAAGAACAGCGAGTATTACGGCAAGAGGGATTCCTAAGACGCTAAAAAATAAAATAATAAATAAAATCGGAGTCATGACCATTGTCATAAGTCCCCAACCGAGATTTTTCAAAAAATAGTCATTTATGCTTTTACTAAGCAGTAACGCCTGTTTTTTGAAAAGAAGTAAAAATACCATCCCTGTCACAAGAGACGAAAGAAACGACCACCATCGAATACCTTCTCCAAAAGCTTTTGCAATGCTTTTACCCTGTTGGCTGACTTTTTCTTGGTCAACAAGCGTATCGGGGTCTGTCCTTGTGATTTTACCTTCGATTCTTGCATTTTGATCGGCTCGGAGCTCTTCATCGGAAGTATAGTTAAAATCTCCCTCGACTTTGGCTGATGGTCCAAGTGCAATAGTGCCCGCCCCTATATTGACGTCTTTACCTACACTGGAGTTAAGGAGTAAGTTACCAACTCCACCTGTAAGTCCCCTTCCCACACTTGCGTCAATATTTGCATTTCCGGAACCCAGAACCAAACCTCCGCCGATAGAGGACTCGTTGTCAATTGAAATATTTCCCCCAACCAGTGATAAACCACCACCTATTTGTGAACCTTTGATAATAATATTTCCTCCGGCTGCCCTGATATCGCCGCGAACAGTACCCGAAATGTCTATCATTCCACCTGCGGCCAAAACGTCACCATTTATTTTACCTTTTACGATAATATTTCCTCCAGCAACGTATAAATCACCATTAACCGTTCCTTCTACCAGAACCGTTTCGCCGCCAATAAACAGGTCATCATCAATTACTTCATTGGAGGCTACTATTGCAAGTTCGTTTCTGATTATTTTCGCGGAGATAGACAGAGGAAAGATCAAAGTAATTAAAAGAAAGGAAAGTAGAATTGTGACTTTTCTCATTTCAGGTAGACATTATTAGTATATAGAGCCTGATGATTTTGTAAATAAGTTTTTCGGATTTTCGAATGATAAACCAATCCCGTTGCAGGCACTAGTTCCTGGGGCGTCTAAGAGAATGGGACCAGCAATTAGTTTTCCAAAACATAAGCATATTCTTCCCTCATAATTCCAACCCCAGTGGTATGAACCAATTTTGCATGGCCGGTTATCATAATTGTGGAGAGTCGGTTTAAAGAAAATGAACGCCTTAACTCCAATTATAATAATGATTAATGAGATAAAAACGCCAATAATTACATTTTTTGTTGACACCTGGTTAATGTTTGAAATGGACATAGTTTATTATCTACTTAGAGACATTATTTAACAAGTGATTCTGGATTAGATTTTTAAAATATAGTTTGTTAATAATTTGGGAACAATATTGTCTTATATGTTTTTGTAAGATATTATTTAAATATATGGCAGAAGGCGGCGAATGGGGTGAAGAACCAGAAGTAGATACCGACATGGGTGTTGCTGGAGAGGGTGTAAGAAGGAAATCTAAGGTAGCTCTTGACGAAGTTGAAGTGGGAGACGCAGGGGAAACTGATATGGGTGATTCCGATGATCTTGGTTTAGATGCTTCTGATACGGATATGGGTGGTGATGAACCACAAATGGATCTAGGTCTCAAAGATCAGTCGAAAGCTGGACCAAGACAGGAGACTGGGGATTTGGGATTGGAGGATTAAACTTTCGATATTTCTTTCAAATTAACGTTTTTTATCGCAACCCAGGGTGCGTGGGTGATTTCGTCTATGATATAATTAATTTGATGAAAACAACAATAAGAAACCCCCTACTCAAATATGAGAATAAATGGGTTGCATTAAGTAAGGGAAAA
>MGGH01000034.1 GCA_001792305.1 Candidatus Woesebacteria bacterium RIFCSPHIGHO2_01_FULL_39_23 | reverse complement strand
CATTAAAGTGGTACGTGAGCTGGGTTCAGAACGTCGCGAGACAGTGAATAGTCCAAGCGGTCTCACCCTTTAGACGTTTTGAAATTCGAGAGAGAAATTATTTTATTTTTTTGTCCAAATATGAATGAAGGGATATAAATCTGGCTATATGCTGGAACAACTCGAGTATCCGACAGTAGTTTAGTGAAAACTGAACTGAAAATCTGATCGGTGGAGTAAATCAGCAGGGAAGACCCCGCTTAGCGGGGAACCCTCAACGACTATACGCCAGAAGCCGCGAAGCTAGAATTAGCGAAGTGGTTAAGATATAGTCTGATCTCTATGGTGACATAGAGCTAACAAATATTTAATGTCGGACTCTATCCGGTACAAGCGTTCGAGTCTTGAGGAGAGCTCTCCCCAGTACGAGAGGACCGGGAGGGGGAAATCCCTAGTGTGCCGGTTGTCACGTCAGTGGCAACGCCGGGTAGCTACATTTCTAATGGATAACTGCTGAAAGCATCTAAGTAGGAAGCCAACTCCAAGATTAGGACTCGTCACTAGATCCCCCGCAGACTACGGGGTTAATCGGCAGGCGGTGGAAGTTCCGGTTTACCGGGATTAAGCCTACCTTGTGCGAATCGATCGAACATTTTTTTGCGATCTTTTCCCTCCAGTTTTCAAAGAACAATAAAGAACAATAAGTAAAGGCTGAAATTTTGCGCAAAGCTGTCTCGGTGATTAGAGCGTCGTCGACCTACCTAATCCCATTCCGAACTTAGAAGTAAAAGGCGACAGCGGGGACGATAGCTTTCCGGCAACGGAACGTGAAAATACCTCGTTGCCGGGACAACTTTGCGCAAAACAAACAGATTTATACCCAAAATACTTTGGTTTGTATTTAAAATAAGCGAAGCTTGACTCTCGCTTGCGCTCGAATAACATTTTGGGGGATCATAAGCAAGCTTAAAATAGATTAAAATCTCTTGCGAGAGTTGTAAACTCGAGTAAGAGGAGTATAGTTTCGAACAAGAAAGAGGATGACAAACAGGTGACTTCTAATAAAAATATTACAATGGCGGATCTACTTAAAAGATCCGGCAAAAAAATTAAAAGTTTCACTATCGGTGAAAAAGTTATGGCAAAAGTTGTTGAGTTGGGGCGCAGTGTCGCCCTTTTTGATATTGGCGGAAAAGCCGAAGGAATTCTCAAAGATTCTTTTTATGAGGAATCTAAAAAATTCGTTTCTACATTAAAGCCTGGAGATGAAGTCTTGGTGACAGTTGTCATTCCGGAAACTAATGACGGGCAAATTGTTGTGTCGCTTCGAGATACGGCTGCAAATGACGCTTGGCAAAAACTTGATCAAGCTAAAAAGACCAATACAAAGATAACAGTTACGGTAAAGGGGATAACTGATAGCGGTTTGACCGCTGAAACGGAATCGATTACGGGTTTTATTCCTATGTCACAGGTGGGAAAAAAAGTGCTCGGTGATTTAGATTCCTTTGTAGGTAAAAGATTGGATGTTAAAGTTGTGGAAGTTGACCAAAATAAAAACAGGTTAGTCTTGTCCGAGCGTCAGGTTTCTGAGGCAGATGATATTAAGAAAATGGATTCTATTTTGGAGAAGATAACTCACGAAGACGGAGTTTTCGAGGGAGAGGTTGTAACATTGACTAAGTTTGGCGCTTTTGTTGAGATTAAAGTGAAAAGCGGAAAGTCTGTGGTGCCCGTTGAGGGGCTGGTTCATATTTCCGAAATTTCCTGGGAAAAAACAAGAGATCCTAAAGAGGTTCTGGATGTTGGGCAAAAGGTGAAAGTGAGAATTTTAGGATCCCAAAACTTGCCTGCTGGTAGGCAAGTCGGCAAGCTTGCGCTTTCTATGAGACAGGCAATGGATGATCCTTGGAAGGAAATTGACAAAAAATACAAATCAGATGCAAAGGTTAAGGGGAAAATTGTCAAAAAGACGGATTTTGGAGTGTTTGTCCAGCTTGAGCCTGGAGTTGAAGGGCTGGTGCATTTGACAAAAATTCCGCCTGGAACGAAGATGGAATTGGGACAGGATGTAAATTGCTACATTGAGGAAGTTGATCCGCTTGAGAGAAGGATTTCGCTTGGAATAGTATTAACCTCGAAGCCAATCGGATATAAATAAGTAAACAAAGGATTCAGTACTTCTTGACTTTTTACTTTTATTAATGGTATACAACTTGGGACGATCCGCAAATGGAAGAAGAAGCACACAAACCCCAAGAGCCTGTTGTTGAAGTAAACCCTGTCATTCAAAATGAGCTAAAGGGAAAATCTCGCAAATACCTTATCGGACTTTTGATCCTTTTGCCAATTGTTGGAATCGTAGGTTTTGTCTTTCTTACAATAAAGTCATCCTCCCAAAAAATTGATGTAGAAATAGGTGGAGTAGAGAATGTTTCTATTGAAGAAGCACCTTCACCCACACCCGAGGTAGTTATAGAGATAGGAAAGAGTGAGGTTAGTATAAACGTCTTGAATGGTACGGGCATAAGCGGTGAAGCTAAACACTTTCAAGGGATACTGGCAGGAATGGGATTCGAGAAAATTGAGACAGGAAATGCAGACTCAGAAGAATTTGAAAATACAGAGATCTCTTTTTCGAGTAGAATTCCGGAAACTTTAAGAACTGAAGTAGTCGATAAACTTAAGTCAACTTATGAAGGAGTTAAGGTAGTGGATAAAAGCCCATCTGGTAATTTTGATATAGAAGTTATAACGGGATTACGTCCAGGGGTTGGAAAAAAGACCCCAACGCCTAAACCCACTCCTACCATAACACCAAAATCGACAAGCACTTCGACGCCAACCGCAACTCCAACGGTGTCGTCTACACCAACTCCCACACCAACTCCTACAGCGGCACCTTAATTGGTATAATTATTGTAGATGACTAAAAACTATTCGGTTTTTGTCTGTCAGCAGTGCGGATTAGAATCAAGTAAATGGTTGGGAAAATGCACGAGTTGTGGCAGTTGGGGGAGCTTGGTTGAGACAATTGTTTCAACAAATTCAAAATTAAGAGTTCAAAGCTCAAGATTAAAAAATTTTGTAAACAAGCCTGTAAGTCTTTTTACAGTATTTTCAAAACGGACGAACAGAATTTCTACCAAAATTTCAGAACTCGATAGGGTTTTGGGTGGAGGACTTGTATCTGGACAGGTAGTCTTGGTTGCTGGAGAACCAGGAATAGGAAAGTCCACAATTCTTTTAGAGCTTTCAAGTTACCTTAAAGATACCTTGTATGTTTCGGGTGAGGAGTCGGCCAGCCAAATAGCAATACGGGCAAAAAGGCTCGCTATAAAAAATAAAGATACAAAAATACTTGAGGAAACGAATGTGGACTCGGTTATAGAGGTGGCAGAATCTGAAAAACCATCACTTTTAATAGTTGACTCAATTCAAACAATGACTACAGACGAACTCTCTGGTATGGCGGGGTCTGTGGGGCAAGTGAGGGAGTCAGCCTTTAGACTTACTCAATTCGCAAAGAGAACAGATACTCCAACAATAATTGTTGGCCAAGTGACTAAAGAGGGGACTGTAGCAGGTCCTGCAATACTTACTCACACAGTGGATACGGTTTTGTGGTTTGAAGGAGACAAAAATGAAAACTTAAGAATTCTTCGGACGCTTAAGAATAGATTCGGCCCGACAGATGAGGTTGGTATTTTTTCGATGGAAGATAAAGGTCTTATCGAGGTAAGTTTGACAGACAGTTACTTTTTGAGTGCAAATACCTTTGGTGTTCCTGGCTCAGTTAAAAGCTTGGTGATGGAAGGAACGAGGCCAATAATTGTTGAGATACAATCACTGGCGTTACCAACAAAATTACCCATTCCAAGAAGAATATCCCAGGGAGTTGACATAAAAAGACTAGAGATGATACTTGCAATCTTGACAAGAAGATGTGGGGTAGATCTCTCAAGTTGGGATGTATTCGCTAATGTGACGGGTGGCATTAGGGTAAAGGAACCAGCAGCGGATTTGGCTGTTGCACTATCCGTGGCCTCTTCTTATTTTGATAAACCCCTTGACAAATTAATAGCTTTTGGAGAAGTGGGGTTATTGGGGGAGGTAAGAAAAGTGTCTATGGAGGAAAAAAGAGTCAAAGAAGCAAAAAGACTTGGATTAAAGCAGATTGTTTATTCCGGAGAGGTGTCGTTTTTGAACCAGGCTATAAAAAAATTCCTCCGGTAGTTGTTAACAAGTTATCCACTTTTTTTGAAATCACCGAAGTATAAGCGAAAAACAGCCTTACATTCCAACGATTAAAAGCTATAGGTTATCCCGTTTTAATAAGCAATATTACTATAGGTTTTGACAAACTTGACAAGCGGTTGTAAACTATTTTTGAAGTCAAAAAGAAAACCCCGCTTTTAGTGAAAAACGGGGTAGGACAGGCTTAAACTTTAAAGTCTATTTAGACTAGATGTAGAAGGGTTACATTGTCAAGTGGCACATCGGCTCTAGCAGGGACGGGTGGATTGTAGGGCAGGCGATCTACCCGCTCCTAATGGAGCCGATTTTGGTCTACAAACCAAATGCTATGCGAAAAGCTAGTGCCTGGGGAGTTTGAGGAAGACGAAGGTCGATTGACTGTCTAGTTCTTCTGTATCCTTCAAATTGAGACAAGTCACGGTCAATTTGTCTTGCCATTGGTCCGCATTCCACGACCCATTTTGTTACTAACGGAGCCGCATTTTCAGGACCACACATATTTATAGCTTCACCCAGAAGTTCCGTCATTCTTTCCCACTGGGGTCTTAACGGATGATTAAATTCATGCCCCCCGTCAAGTTCTGGGTGCCTAGTTTTTAATTGTGCGCTAAAAACTGAGCTTACAGCGGCAAGTCGATCAATAATAATTGGGTCTGGTCGTTCTTTTTGAGCCTCGACTTGTAGAAGTTTTATAATAACACCTAAGTGCCCGAATATCGGGTCACGCATAACCTCTTCATCAATAAGTGCTACTCGTAAATCTTTCTCTCTTTCTGCCTTGGACATATAAAGAATATTTTACACTTTTGTGATATAATTTTGCAAAGTTCAAAGGAGGTGATAAAGATGGCGAAGTATGTTACATTTGAAGAAGCGGGAAGAGTGGTTGATATTGCTTTAAATCTTCAAGGTGGTGATAAAACAGCACCTTTGATTGATCCTGTGGTTCAGGCAAATGCAGCCAGGGATCTTGGTATTATTAGTGAAAGTGTAGCTTCCGCAATTAGAGAAGCTGCAAATGCTGGTCATGTTAAAGGAGATCCGGAGGCTTCTGCTATGGCTTCGGGACATCCAACGGTGAGCTCAGAAAGAAGGGGATAGTATTTTTACTTTTTGGGTCCTTTAACCAGATATTTTTGGGGAATTTTTGTTCCTTTTGGAATAACTAATACTTCGCGCCAATACCTTTTCGGAGAAACATAGTAAATTGGGTCATTTGCTGCAACTAACGTAGAATGTTTTGAAGCTCGGAGATCTTTGGCCATTTTGATAACAGTATTACGATCATATAACCATTTAAGCTTATACTTGGAAAGGGAAAGCGGGTTAGTAAAAGAAGCCAATGTAAGCCTTCCGTCAAAAGAAAAATAAAACTCCATGTAACTAACCACCAAATCTCTAACAGTTGTATATATCGGATTTCGTGATTTAAGACCCAGAAATTTACTTTGGGCAATTGAACCGTACTTTCCGCCCTTT
>MGGH01000033.1 GCA_001792305.1 Candidatus Woesebacteria bacterium RIFCSPHIGHO2_01_FULL_39_23 | reverse complement strand
AAATGATTAACGTTTTTGATAGTAAAGTACTTAAAAATTTATACAAACCCCCCAAAAAATCCAATGGCGAGGATAATGGGCAAGTGACGATAATTGGAGGAAGTTCACTTTTCCATGGTGCGCCGATTTTGTCACTTAAAGCTGCTTCCAGAATTGTTGACATGGTCTTTTTCGCTTCTCCCGATCCCGGCGTTGGTAGGGTAGCCGAGCGTATCAAGTCAAAGTTATTATCGTTTATCTGGGTTCCTTGGGAAGATACTGAAAAATATATCGAAAAGTCTGATGCTGTGCTAATTGGTCCAGGATTTATGAGGTTTGGTAGTGAAAAGATACCAGAAGCCAAGCGAGGATATGAGAACCACAAAGAAGGAAGAGAAACAAGAAAAATTACCGAACACTTTTTGAAAGAGTTCCGAGACAAAAAATGGGTGATTGATGCGGGAAGTTTGCAGGTCATAGACCCTGAGCTATTGCCGAAGGGTTGCATTATCACTCCAAACAAGAAAGAGTTTAGATTGCTTTTTGGATATCAAAAGCCCGAAAAAGTTGCCAAAAAATATAACTGCACAATTGTTTTAAAAGGTCCCGAAACAATTGTCAGTAGCCCGAGACAAAGTATGCTAGTTAAAGGGGGAAACGCGGGGTTAACTAAAGGGGGGACAGGAGACGTCCATGCAGGTTTAACTGTTGCCATTTTGGCCAAAAATGATCCCTTTCTTTCTGCCTGCGCCGCAAGTTATATTGTCAAAGCCGCAGCAGATGAACTTTACAAGAAAGTCGGGGTTAATTACAATGCGGATGATTTAGCCGATGCTATACCGAGGTTACTCAAAAAGACCTGATTTATACCCAAAATACTTTTAGCGGCAATCCGCTGTTATTCATTTGCATCTATAAATAACGTTTTGGGGGATCATAATCTCTTACGAGAGTTGTAAACTCAAGTAAGAGGAGTATATGTCAAATGAAGATAATGCGGGTTTGTCCCTCGTTCCCCTCCCAGAAATAGATGAGAAGTATCTTTCCGCTATAGAAATTGAGGAGCGACCCGAAAGGGGTCGACACGGAGAGTTTTATCGCGTAAAAGGTGACGATAGAATCGGTGTCAAGGTTGGCAGACCAAGCGACATTAAAAGAGAAGTCGATACTCTTAAAAGATTCGGTGGGAAGGATAGATTGTTGCCTGAATGTTTTGGTTCTTTAGGTTCAGACAGATATGTTGTTGAGTGTATTGATGGATCAACTTTGACACAGGCAAGGGATTTAGGAATCAAAGTTCCCCGAGCTACAAAAGAGTTGGCTCTAAATCAGTTAGAAACTGACGCAGCACAAGGTCTTACAAATGTGGATTTACTGAATGCTGATAATGTTTTACTCGATAGAAGGTCTGGAAGAATAAGATTGGTGGATCCTCGTGGGATTACAAGCCCCGAAGAACGGGGTGCCAATAATGTCGTTGTAAAGATTATTGTTAATCGCTTCCGAAAACTTCTCGATTTGTATCTAATGGATGAGTAGCTAGTCCTAGCTTGATCTTGTTTTTTCCGCGTGCTCTGCGGTAATATGTAGTTGTGTACCAGCCTAAATATACGATTACAAATAAGGTTTTGAAAAATATAGGTGCTGTGGAAGCGGCTAAGGAAGTAATTGAAAACGCTCCGCTTGTCCCTTTGTACGAGAAAGAATTTCAAAGCGACGCAATTATCCGTACTGTTTACCACGGTACGCATATTGAAGGTAATGACCTCTCTCTTATTCAAACCAAGAAAGTCTTAGAAGGGGAAGAGGTTATGGCCAGGCCTCGTGATGTGCAGGAAGTAATAAACTACAGAAACGTTGTTAGACTTTTGGACAACATGGTGAACGAGGGCCAAAAATATGCATTGAAAATACTTCTTGATATACATCACGAGACTGTAAACAAAATTGTTTCAGAAGAAAAAGTTGGGGTATTAAGGTCTACTCAGGTAGTTATTAAAGAAGAAGGTACTGGTAAAGTTATCCTCTCCCCTCCACCTTCTTTGGAAGTTCCTTACTTGATTGAAGGTTTTATGGAGTGGCTTAATTCTGTGGATGACAAAGATATTCATCCAATCATAAAAGCCGGTATTGCCCATTATATTTTGGTGGCGATACACCCTTTTGTTGAGGGTAATGGGCGCACTGTCCGCGCTTTTGCAAACCTAATTTTACTTCGTGAGGGATATGACATTAAAAGATTCTTTGCCCTTGAGGAGCGTTTTGATCAAGACTTAGGTGCATATTATGAAGCTTTTGCAAGCGTCGATAAACAATCACAGAGTATTGCAGAAAGAGACTTGACGACCTGGCTTGAGTACTTTACAGGAATAGTTGCAATCGAACTTACCAAGATAAAGGAGAAAATAAGGAGGCTTTCTATTGACTCACGCATGAAAGTTGCTCTTGGGAAACAGATAGCTTTGTCTGAAAGACAAATGAGACTCATGGAGTATATATCTTCAGGGGGGTCAGCCATTATGCAGGAGCTCAAGAAAATTTTGCCCATGATTTCGGAAGACACTATTTTAAGGGATCTAAGGTTTCTGATTAACGAGGGCATAATTAAAAAGGAAGGGACAACAAAAGCGTCAAGATACATTATTAAAAGCAAATAATATGTTGCCCACAGACCCACAATTTATATATATAATATTGGTCTTGCCAGGACTTTTTGGGTTGGCTCTCATTGGCGATGGTCTTAATAGGGTTGTTCACGAAGAGTGGGTAGGTTTAATCAGTATAATTTTTGGTTTAACGTTTCTGGGAATCGTGGTTTTTACTTATTTGTTTTTTTCCTCGTACCTTGGCTTAAAAATATGAAGTTTAAAGATCTATCCCTTTATCTTAAGGAATTAGAAAAGATTTCTTCAAGAATTGAAATAACAAAAATATTAGCAGAGCTTTTTAAGAAATCAACCAAAGATGAAATTGGTGAGATTACTTACTTACTTTTAGGTACTCTTGCTCCAAGTTTTAGGGCAGTTGTTTTTAACTTGGCTGACAAGATGATGATAGAAGTGCTCGCTAAGGCTTACCATGTGTCGGCTGATAATGTACGTAAGTTGTACAAGACAGAAGGAGATCTCGGTAATGTTGCAGATAAACTTGCACAAATCTCAAACCTCAAATCTCAAACCTCAAAATTTTCGGTCAGTGAAGTTTACAATGATCTTTTAAGTATGGCTCAAGATGAAGGTGGGGGAAGCGTTGAGAGAAAAATTGAGAAAATGGCTGAAATTATTTCAAAACTTGACCCTCTATCCGCTAAATATGTTGTCAGGATTCCATTGGGGAGACTGCGACTTGGCTTTTCTGACAAGACAATTCTTGACGCTTTAAGTTGGATGGAATTTGGTGACAAAAGTGCAAAGGTTCTTTTAGATAAAGCTTACCAAGTTACACCCGACGTAGGTCTTCTTGCCAAAAAGGTTAAAGAAATGGGAATTAAGAAAGCAACTAAAAATATTAAACCCTTGGTGGGTGTGCCTGTTGCACCGATGCTGGCCCAGCGACTGAAAGATCCTTCAGACATGGTTACAAAAATGGGTGTTGTCGCGGTTGAGCCTAAGTTTGATGGGTTGCGGCTTCTTATTCATTTCAAAAGAGGTAAGGGTAAGAATAAAGATTTTTTGAAGGCTTTTACCAGAAACTTAAATGATGTAAGCAATATGTTCCCCGAGTTACTGGGTATTGGTGAATATATTAATGCTAGAGAAGCGATATTGGATACGGAAACTGTGGGGATGGACCCAGATTTGGTGAAAATGGCAAATTTTCAGACTACTATGCAAAGGCGAAGAAAATACAATATCGATGCACTTAAATTCAAGGTCCCGGTGAGATTTCAAATTTTTGACATTATCTACAAAGACGGCAAAAACTTAATGGACAAGTCTTATGTGGCTAGAAGAAGTGAGCTTGAAAAAACTGTAAAGAAAAATAACGTTTTCGTAGTTGATAGGTTTTGGCTAACAAATAGCCCTGATGAGATTAGCAAAAGACATAAAGAGATGATTGATGACGGTTTGGAGGGAGTAATCGTAAAGCGTGCTGATAGTCGTTATGTGCCAGGGCGAACGGGTTGGCGATGGGTAAAAATGAAAGAGACTGTTGGGTCAGAAGGGAAGCTTTTGGACACAGTTGATTGCGTAGTGATGGGATTCACTGCGGGTAAGGGAAAAAGGGCGACTTTTGGTTTGGGACAATTTCTGGTAGGAGTCAAAAGTGGTGAGCGCTTTAAAACGGTTACAAAAATTGGTACAGGACTTTCAGATGAAGAGTTTAGAGGATTGAATAAGTACCTTTTAAAGATTAAAGTTTCTAGAAAGCCTAAACAATATGATGTTCATAAAAACTTGGAGCCTGATAATTGGGTGACTCCACAAGTTGTAGTCGAGATTGCAGCGGATAACATTACAAAAAGCCCGACGCACACTGCAGGATACGCACTTCGCTTTCCGCGTCTCGTCCGGTTCCGTGACGACAAGTCGCCTGACCAATCTACAACAGTATCAGAGCTTAAAAAATTATTTAAGCTTCAGTAAATTTATATGTTAGCATGAGTAATGCCGTATTCACTTAAAGGCTTGACTTCAAAGGAGGCTGAAAAGCTCTTAAAGAAATTTGGTCCAAATATTTTGCCTGAAAAACCACCTCCATCTGACATATCTATTTTTTTGAAACAAATAAAAAGTCCGCTTGTTTATATTCTTATTACAGCCGGAGTTATCACTTTCGCTTTTCAAAAAATTTCGGATACGATAGTAATTTCATTATCCGTTCTTGTAAACACAATTTTAGGATATTTTCAGGAAAGACGTGCCAGCAAGGCTTTGTATGCACTGAAGCGTCTTATTCATCCAGCCACAAAGGTGCTGCGTGACAATGAACAAAAAACAATAGATGTGAGCCAAGTGGTTTGCGGTGATGTGGCTATTTTAAATCAAGGAAGTAAAGTTCCCGCAGACGGTAAGATAGTTGAAGCAAGCAGACTTTTTATTGAGGAGGCAATTCTGACGGGCGAGTCTACACCCGTGGGCAAAAAAGAAAAAGACACTGTCTTTATGGGAACAATAGTAACAAGTGGTCAAGGAAGAATGCTTGTTGAATCAACCGGTGCTGCGACACAGATCGGCAAAATTGCTAAGTCCGTACAAGAGCCTTCGGAGGATACGCCTCTAAAAAGACAGTTATCTCGTTTTAGTCGACAACTTACCCTGTTGGTTGTAATTTTGACTGTTTTGGTATTTTTCATAGGGCTTGTGTCAAGGCGTGAGACTTTGGAAATATTCGAGGCATCGGTTGCCCTGGCTGTTTCGGCAATTCCGGAAGGCTTGCTGGTTGGGTTGACTGTTGTACTGGCTATCGGAATGCAAAGGATCTTGAAAAGAAAAGGATTGGTAAGGAATCTAGTGTCGGCAGAAACATTGGGAGGAGTTACCACAATTTGTATAGACAAAACAGGAACTTTGACCGAGGGTAGGCTGCGAGTTGTCGACGTAATTGGAAATAATGATGAGCTGATAAAGCAATCTTTGATTGCCAATGATCTTGATGACCCCATTGTAATAGCGGCTTATGAGTGGGCATCTAAAACTGCCGAAAATCATAGGTTTAGAGCAGAAAATTACGAGCGCTTAGACACTATTCCGTTCTCGTCAAAAGATAGGTTTTTTGCAACTCTGGCCCGCTGGGATGAGGCGCACAACATGATATTTGTAAACGGTGCGCCTGAATTTTTAGCCCGCTGGTCCAATCTAGAAGGAAGGAAGCTTGTGGAAATTAATAGAAAGATAGAGGAGTTATCGATGCAGGGCAAGCGGGTTATAGGTTTTGCCAGAAGAAAAGTCAAAACTTCCAAAGTGCGTTTACGAGGGGACGACATTAAAGACGATCTTGAATGGGTCGGCATGATGGCTTTTTCCGATCCAGTCAGAAAAGGTGTAAAAACTGCGCTATTTAAGGCCAAGCAAGCCGGAATAAAACTGGTAGTAATAACAGGAGATTACGCTCAAACTGCGATAAGTGTAATGCACCAGCTGGGTATTACAATTAAGAGTAGCGAGATCATTCTTGGTGAGGAGGTTGAAAAACTATCTATACCAATGCTCACGTCTCGACTTGCGAAAGATAGCGAGGTTAAGCTTTTTGCTCGAACGACACCCGAACAGAAGTTAAACATAGTTAAAGCCCTCAAACTAGGCGGCGAGGCAGTCGCGATGACCGGCGATGGAGTAAACGACGCTCCTGCTTTAAAGCGGGCCGATATAGGGGTAGTGGTAGGTGACGCAACTGACGTTGCCCGTGAATCAGCCGACTTGGTGCTTCTGGATTCCAGATTTGAAACAATATTGGCTGCGGTAGAGGAGGGAAGAGGAATTTTTGATAACGTAAGAAAGATAATTTTGTACCTAATGAGCGACGCTTTTCAGGGAATTATCGTAATTGTCGGCGCAATGATTTTGGGGTTACCATTACCGGTTACGGCAGCGCAAATTCTTTGGATAAATTTAATCTCAGACGGTTTTCCGGATTTGGCTCTTACTGTGGACCCGATAAACCCGGGTGTGATGAAGAAGCCCCCGAGAGCCTCGTCGGAGCCAATAGTTTCTTCTTGGATGAGATCTTTAATAGTCATAGTTTCGATATCCGGTGGTCTATTGGCTCTTGCAGTTTTTGCAATTATATATAATGCTTCCTCTCAAAATTTGGCTCTTTCACAGTCGGTAGCTTTTGCCGTTTTGGGGATAAACTCGTTAGTTTATGTGTTTTCAATTCGTACGTTAAAAGAGCCTTTTTGGAAATCCGATCTTTTCGGAAACCGTTGGTTGGTTTTGGCGGTTGTTGCGGGTCTGGTATTGCAGTTGTCTCCTTTTGTTGTAAGCCCCGTGGGGGAGTTTTTAGGTGTCGTACCAATTGGTGGATATTGGATAGGCGTAGTTTTATCTGCTATCTTAATATTTGTACTTATAGAGCAATCCAAATTACTTTTTAAAGGTGTTCTTGGTGGGAAAAGGGGTAAATAAATGGCTAATATCTATATCACTTTCCTTAAAAAATTTTGGTGGTTACTTCTATGGTGACAAAGAGAATGTAAAGCCCAAGTAATGCCATTCCTTCCTCTCGCGAGATACGGTTTCTGCTTTTGACCAAAAACGAAAAAAAAGCTACGGCTGCGATTAAAAAAAGAGTGCTTGTTGTAAAAACCTCGAGGTCATTGATTTCGAAAGGGTGAATTAAACCAACTATCGAGAGAACTAAAGTGTTTGTTGTGGCGCTTCCGAGTACGTCTCCTAAGATCAAATTCTTTTGATGTTCGTGTACCGCTGTAAAGGAGAGGATCAGTTCGGGAAGATTTGTACCTATTGCAAAAATCAAAATTCCGATTATTAGAACCGGGACATTTATCATACCCGCCAAGGCAACTGCGCTATTGACGGCAAATCGTGAGGCAATAACTAAACCAAAGAAACCTAAAACAAAAAAGGTAAGAGCACGGGTCATCTTGTGGTTAAAGCTGGAATTGGCAGAATGTACTACATTCTCTGCCAAATTCACTTGATTTTTATAGAGCCTCCAGGCATAAATTCCCCACGCCGAAAGCAGTATCAGAGCGTCAACTCTTGTGAGAGATCGGTCCAAGAGAAGTAGCAATGGGGAAAGTATCACGGCGTCCATGATGACAACTTCGCTCCAGGGAAAAGTCCTTGATAGAGAAATTCCTCCGGTGTAGGCTGCGGTTATTCCGGTAATGAGTGTTAATAAGACCAATGAAGCTCCTATTAAGTTGCCGAGAGATAGCTGGGGAGTTCCGTCAATGGCGGAGTTTACTCCGACAAAAAATTCCGGTGTCGAACTCATTACGCCGAGTATCAGAAAGCCTGTTATAAATGTATTCCACGAGAGAGCTTTTGCAAAATGAAGCAGATTTTTTACAACAACTTGGGCGGATTTCGCAAGCGCGGCTAAGCTAGTTAGAAGAATCAGCGATTGCCCTAAAACTTCCATATATTAAAATATATCAGACTATGGAGATTATTGCAGATTTGGAGGTTCATTCAAAGTACTCAAGGGCTGTAAGTCCCCAAATGACTATACCTATAATTAGTGAATATGCGGCAAAAAAGGGAATAGACCTAGTCGGAACTGGCGACTTTACCCACCCCATGTGGCTCAAAGAAATAGAGACTAATCTTACGGAAGCGGGAGAAGGGGTATATAGATGTAAAAATTCCAAATCGGAACCATTGTTTTTACTTACCTCGGAGATTTCGTGCATCTATTCCGATAAAGGAAAAACAAGGAGGGTGCATGTTTTGGTTTACCTTCCAGACATTCAAAAAGTCAAAAGCTTTAATAGCGAATTACTGAAAAGAAACGCAAATCTTGCTTCCGACGGCAGACCTATTGTAGGACTTAGCTTAAAGCAAATTGCTCAAATAGCACTTGAGGTTGATTCTCATGCACTTCTTATTCCGGCCCATGTTTGGACGCCATGGTTTGGTTTATACGGATCAATGAGCGGTTACGACTCGCTTTCTGAAGCATTTGGAGATTTGGAAAAGTATATTCCTGCAATCGAAACAGGCTTATCAAGCAGCCCTGCAATGAATTGGAGAATAAAGGAGTTAGAGAGACGCTCCATTGTCTCTTTTTCCGATGCTCATTCACCGGCAAGATTGGGTCGCGAAGCAACCGTTTTTGAGCTTGATGGGGTAAATTATGGAAATATTTATGATGCCGTCAAAAATCAGAAAATAGCCTACACAATCGAATTTTATCCGGAGGAGGGGAAATATCATTTCCCGGGTCACAGAAATTGCAAGATTGTTTATTCACCAGAAGATATTAAGTCCAAAGGTAATGTTTGCCCTGTCTGCGGCAAAAGTTTGACCGGAGGGGTGGTGGTCAGGGTTGATGAGCTCGGAGGAGCAGAAATAGAACGGGTGACAGAAAGAGACAAATTTGGTGTCAAGTGGATCGGGGATAAAAAAGAAAAAAAGCCGGGATATGTAATGCTTGTGCCTCTTATTGAAATAATTTCTGAGTCTCTTGGTGTCGGGGTGGGGAGTAAAAAGGTAAATGACATCTATGAGTTGTTGATTAATCAGTTGGGTAGTGAGTTTGAAGTGTTGCTGCGGACTTCGGTTCATGAGATAAAAAAGGTGGTTGGTCCAGAAATAGGAGAGGGAATAGAAAAAGTTAGATGTGGTGATATTGTAATTGAGCCTGGTTACGATGGTGTTTTTGGAAAGGTAAAAATTTGGGGGAATAAAAAAGAACCTTCAATTAATCAAGAAAGTTTATTTTGATCTTCTTGACTAGGTAACAATTTCTGAGTAAAATCTGAGCAGATACTGAGTGTCTTTATATGGAAGCAGAACAACAAGAAAATTTTCCTCTGCCAAAAGATAGCATTCTTTCTTATACTAAAAATATTTTTACCCCCATTCGCATGGGTGAATGTGTTACAGCTGTTTGGGTAGCTTTATCGGGAAGAAGACTTGTAACAAAGTTTGTCATCGAAAACTTGCATCTTTTAAAAGCTGTTGTTCCCGAATATGAGGAATATCTCAACGTATATATTGAACCGCTGGATTTGACTGAAAGTTCACTCGAGGGGTATTTGAGGTTGATCGGCAAGAGCGTTATTGCAGCTTGCAATAAAAACGAGATAAGCTTGCGTGACATTCGTGGAGAAAGTTTTGACAATGAAGACTTGAGTTATCAGAAGTTACTGACGCTACTTACTGATTTAATCGGTGAAATTACAATAAGGAGTAAGAAAGTTGTTTTGTTTTTGGGAGAATTAGACGAGCTTACATTTATAGATAATACTTTTTCTAACAACCTGGAGTCGCTTTTACATAAGTTTGAAGAAAAGCTATATTTTGTTTTTCTCATCAAAGATTTGAATCTGCTTCACGATAGGGGAAATTTTGGGGAAGATCTTTATGAAAATTTCTTACAAAACATTATTTATATGCCCATATCAGATAAACATTCCGATTACCTCATAGATCGTTTTGCCTCCAGGCTTAATACAAATTTTACTGATGGAGAGAAGAATCTGTTAAAATCCACTAGTGACGGGCACCCATATTTTCTTAAAGTAGCTTGTAGTCTACTTGTTAAAGTAAAAAGTCTAGGTGAGAGCGCTGATTTTTCAGAGCTTATCAGAAGTAATCATGAACTTAGGGCGGCTGCTAAGATGATATTGGGGGTACAAACCAAAAAAGGCTTAGAAATTTTGAAAAAAGTCACGTCCGGGGTTGTTAAGGAGTTGGAGGGTGATGATGCAAAAATACTTGAGAAGCTGGGGTTGGTTAAAAAGAATATAGATGGAAGTTATTCACCCTTTTGTGATTTATTTAAAGACACAATCTTGGAGAGAAGTTTACCAGAAATTGAGGAAAGACCGTTAAATGGTGAAGGACTTGTTTATAATCAAGATGAAAATGTACTTCTATTTAAAGGAGTTCCTACCGAGGAAAAGTTTACTCCCCAAGAGTACCAAATATTAACCGCCTTTTTAAAAGAACCCAATAAGTTGATGTCCAGAGAAAATGTAGGTAATATTTTATGGGGTAAGGACTCTTATGATAAGTATTCTGATTGGGCAATAGATCAGTTAATAAGTAAACTTCGAAGAAAGCTTCAAAAGTTAGGAGTGACTGGTACAAACTTAATTACTTTGAGAGGTAGGGGTTATAAAATAATCGTTTAATTTTCTTCTTCCATTACTTTTGCAGCCGCGATCATTAAAGAAACGTTATCAGGGTGAACGAACGACCTAAGTCTATTAAGTGGTTCTATGCGGTTTGTACCGATATAGCTTGCGGCAAGCTTTTGACAGGTAGTTGAGCTTATGGGGCTGGTACCCTGGAGAACGACGAGCTTTATCCTCTGTCCTGCAAGTGCGGTTTGGATTATATCAACTTTATCAGGGTGACGTATAAGGTCTCTAAGGTTTGTTTCCCTTAAACCAATAAATACACAATCAACGACATCAGGGTCTGGTGTGGTTAGAGACCACCTATCGTAGCCGCATACCCTTATGATTGTCACATCTCTTGGCGAGCGTTTTTTATACTCACGAACTCTTTCACTAGGAATGAGGTCACCGATATTGTCAACTGTATCTATTGAAGTTAAACGTGCACCACGGTTATAAAGTCCTTGAAAACCTCTACGAACCAGTCGCTTACGGGTAACAAATTCCGGTCGGATGTTATTTCCATCAGCATCTTTTAGATTTAATGAAACCAAAATAGGCACTCTATGAGAAGGGTCTTTCCCAAGGTTTATTGCCATCATCGCCGCAGCAACGCCTGCGCGATGACCGTTTTGTGAATAACATTGTTTTCCTAAAAAGAGACCAACATGTTGCGCATATTCGGAAATTACACCGTATGGGTCGCCAGTGTAATAACCCAGCTCAACTTCTTGGCTAACTGCCTTGTTATGTTCAAGTATTAATTCCCTTGGAACTCCGGCATCGACGTATATCTGATCCAGTTCTTCTGGAGGTGGGTGAAATAGCCCTGCACGCCTGGCCTGAAGCAAAACTTCGTTTGCTGTATCTTGATGGTTATTAAGGAAGAGATATTGACATAAGTCAATAACATTTTGTCGAGTGCCAGTCCAGTGTATACTATGGGCAAACATCGCTTCAATAAGAACAAACGCAGCATCGCTACTGGTTTGAGGATTTTCCCCAAAGCTTATTAGATGCTCGTCTGCGACCTGGGCAAGTAGGGGAAGAAGATTTTTTGCTCTTCTATTATTTGTCGGCTCGTCCTCTACAAGCTCGGTGCGTCGGGCTAATTCTGCTAACTCTATAAATTTTCCTGTACGGGTAAGTATGGTTTGCGCTGGAACAACAAGACCATCTATTATTTGATCGCTACTCAAAGTTGGATGTTCCAAAGCTATATCTAAAAATCTTACGGCCGCCAAATCGCTTAATTTTCCCAAACCAGCCATACTAATGTTTGACCCTAACTGGGTCTTGGTCAGTAACTGGCGCAAAATATCAGAATCGATTAGAGAGAGATGTTCCAGACCTCTCATAACTTTTTGGATTGAAGCTAGGGTTTTGTCGAAAGGGTCGCCTTCGGTGATCCTTTTGGCACAGTTGCCAGCCAAAGTGAACGCAAATATGTCTGCTCCCATTTCTATACGTCTAGCCAGTTCGGTTCCCTCGGCAAAGTCGTATGCTCTTGATACTGTTTGTGAAAGAGTCCTAAGACTGTCTATGTCGACTGGAAGTTGAACGGAATGCACGCTGTTTATCCCAGCTAGGCTTTCAACTAGTTGATTAAGTGCCGATCCAGGTTCTGAGCCTGTGAGTGAATCGACGTGATCTGCAAACTCATAGAATCCTCTTGCAACTGCAGCTTCTACCTTTGCGTTATAAAACGAGGTGTTTGGCGGTAATATACGTCTTTGTTTACCTCTGTCGCGAGTTCCCGTAAGAACCTCAACCATAGCACGGTCTGGAATTTCCACGGTCATAATGGCTGATTATACTATCGGGTATGTTTTGCTTCAATAACTTTCTCAGAAAACTCAGGGAACATCAAAGCTAAAAAGTGAGATAACACTTAGATATCCCTCAAGCATATCCGGATTTCAAACATTATTATTTACTTAAGAACGTTGAAAGGCTTAAAGAGAAACTTATGGCGGTTAGCCAAAAAGTATAAAGTATAGAATCCTCTTTAGGCCTTTCGGAAAGAAAAACTATGAACGACAACATAATTTTACCCTTACAAAAATGGCTTCTGACACATGAGAAGTGCATTGGTTGCGGTAGAAAGCTGGCCCTAAACGGTCACAAAGATAACAAAGGAAATAGAATTGCTGTTTGCGAATGTAAAAAGATGTTTGTCTGGGTAGAAAGAACCGGATCTTACAGAAAAGTTTTAAATATTGAAGCTTAAAAAATGCCATCCGAAATTATTATGCTTAAAAATCTGTTAGTAATAGCTTGTATGGGTTTTATAAGAATATACTTTCTTGTTTTTTTCCCCTTTGGTGCCATAACCTACTACCTCAGTAAAGCTGGGGACAAATATATTGAGGAAAGTATCCATGTTAATTAAAGATAATCGTTCACCACCAATAATTGTCTATTGACCGGTAGGGTCTTTTTTGGAATTATATAAGAAATGGCAAACGAGTCCGCAACTGGCCTTAGCAAAAATTCCGCGGCTACATTATCTGTTCTTCTAGGTCCTTTTATTGTTTTACCAGTTATTTTTTTGATTCTTGAAAAAAACAAATACGTTCGTTTTTATGCTCTGCAGTCAACCCTGGTTTTTTTGTTATTGGTGGTTTTCGGGAAAGTACTTAGTTACATACCCCTTGTTCGAGATCTTGGAGGATTAGTTTTAATAGTCGGTTTTAGTTTGTGGCTTTTTATGTCAATTAAAGCTTGGGGTGGCGAGGAGTGGGAAGTGCCAGTTTTAGGTAAACTAGTCAGAAGGTTTTTAAGTTAAAAATAAAATTATTGGGTGTTTAAAAATAGGTTTGAGGCGGGTAGACTTCTAGCGAAAAAGATTCTTTCAAGTCTTTCCAGCATTGATTTTAAAAATGCCGTTGTTTTGGGGATACCGAGAGGTGGTGTAGTGACGGCAGCGGCTGTTTCCCAAAAGCTTCAGATTCCGCTTTCGATAGTTGTTACAAAAAAGATTGGTGCGCCGGGTCAAGAAGAGTTGGCCGTCGGTGCTATGGCTGAAGATGGGAGTATTGTATTGGATCATGACTTAATTAGGAGACTAGCTGTAGACAAAAAGTCTTTGGGTGTACAAATTGAAAGCTCGAGATTAAAGGTTAAAAGTTATCGATCAAAATTTAAAGTAAAGAGGCCGAAATTAAAAGGAAAAATAGTTATTTTGGTCGACGATGGGGTTGCAACTGGAGCTACAGCTGAGGCGGCAATTTTGTGTTTAAAGCGGAAAAAACCGCAAGAGTTAATTGTAGCAACTCCTGTCTCGTCGCGCGATTCATATGAATCTATCCAAAACCTTGTTGACGAAATAGTTGTTCTTGAAACTCCCGAAGATTTTTATGCAGTTGGACAGTTTTACCGCGATTTTCCACAAGTGACGGATGAAGAAGTAAAATCACTTTTGCACAAGTGAAAAATGGCATGATATTATATACCATTATGAGAGCTGAAAGAGGCATAATTGCAGACCCTTCATATATTTCTGTAGAAGGTTTACCCAAGCCGTTGGTAGAATTTCAAAGCACTCTTGCTGGACATTTCATACCGTTTCATTGTGGTATAACTGAAAGACAAGCCCAGAATCTATCAGCAGGAGCAAGTGACAGAATGCCCGGTAGTCTCAGGGTTCGTGTCCTTGAATATGGTTATTCTAGAAACGATACTCCCTCACGTGATAAAGGACATTATGTTGCATTATACGACGGAGATAGATTATATAAAGATGGTAATTTCAATACTGGTTTCAAGCGATTATTTGGGATGGCACTGGATTATGGAGAGGCTGTGAGATGTGCGGAGTCATTGGCAGAAAAAAATCTCGAAAGATTAGCTAGAGAATTAGAGAGAAGGAGAAGTGGGGGAAAGAGTAGGGATTACGAGGTATTAGAAGCCGATTCTGTTGAGGGCATAATGGTTGATACAAGGGTTAAATCACGAAGAGCGCAAGAAGATATAAGAGCTCGAGCCAGAGCTGCAAAAAATAGATTAGATGGGCAAAGTAGAAGAGGTTAGGTTTTTCTGTTAAGATGGCCTCATGACAAAGCTTCTAGTCGGACTCGGGAATCCGGGGCAAAAATATTCAAACACCAGGCATAATGTGGGGTTTATGGTGGTGGATAAACTGGCGAATATTTGGAATTTATCGTGGAAAATGGATAAAAAAAGCCAGACACTGAAAACACTGAAAGTGACAAAGGACTCTGAGAATATTTTGTTGGCAAAACCTCAAACATTTATGAATGAGTCGGGAAAGACAATAAGGAAACTGGTTAACAATTTATACGTCATTCACGACGACTTGGATATAAAACTTGGCAATTACAAAATCCAGTTTGGTAAAGGCCCAAAAGACCATAAAGGGTTAATTTCCATTTACGATAAACTTGGAAGTCGTGATTTCTGGCATGTGAGAGTTGGAGTTGATAATCGGGCTTTGGATAATAGAATTTCGGGGGAGGAATATGTTTTACAAGATTTTACCCAAAAGGAATTGGAAGTTATCAGTCAAGTTATTGATAAAATAGTAAGAGAGCTATATGGATCTTTTTTACCATCCTAAGGTAGATTTTCTTCATCTATTCATAAGCGGAGCTTTTAGAAAAGCATCCATAACAATTTTGTCTTTGTTTTCTCCTATATACATTTTCTTGGGGGCCAAATCTTTAGTCAACGATGTAACTTTTGCTCTGATTCTTACCTTAAGTTACTATTTTGTTCTTTATATATCAAAGTTTTTAACGCTTTTGGTTTCTGAAAACTTAAGTCAAAGAATTGGTTTCAAGGGCACTATGTGGTTGTCTGCCTTGCCATTTATAGGATTTGTCTTGAGTCTAATGTATTCATATAATTTTCCTTATTTATATCTAGTTTCATCCGTACTTTGGGGGATCCACGCCGCTTTTTACTGGTGGGGTTATAATGGCTATTTTGTTAAGAGTGCAGAGGATAGTCACAATAAGCACGTAGGAGAAGCTATTGGACAGGCGCAACTTCTCGAAACTTTTGCTGCAATAGTTACTCCCTTTTTAGGCGCAATGGCTATTTTCTTATTTGGATTTAGTGCAATTTTTGTTTTCTCGGCATTATTGTTTCTTATATCTTTGATCTTTTTGAATAAAGACCACGATAAACGTCAAAAGCATGATATTGGATTAAAAGATGTGTTTAATCTTTTTAAAACTCATAAGTTATCCCTTCTTGCTTATTTGGGAACAGGAGGAGAGGCTGTTTTACACTCTATAGCTTGGCCTCTTTTTCTCTACTTTTTTTTCAAACAAGTAGTTAATCTTGGAGTTATTGTTTCTCTCGCGACTTTGATAGCAGCTCTCTTTGGTATAATAATTGGTCGATTCATAGATAGATACGGAGAGAGAAAGGTCATTGGTTTGGGAGTACCCATACTTTTTGTGTCTAATATTTTTAAGTTTGTATTTAGAACTTTTACGGCTTTTGTAATTGCTGATAGTTTCCGTAATTTTGGCGAGAGAATGGTAGAGCTTCCCCTTAACGAGTTAACCTTTAAAAAAGCGATTCAGGGTTTTTCTGCCCAGGCAATTATGTTTAGAGAAATTGCTCTCTTATTTGGAGCAGTCTTTTCTATCGCAGCCTTAGTTGTCATTTTGTACTTCGGTGGAGATTTGAGTATAAATTTTCTCTTGGGTGCTGTGCTAGGAGTCTTTCCGGGAGTTGCCGTTATAAAGCACAAATTGCGTGACAATGACAGATAAAAAAGGTTTCAGTTCCATAGGTGATATTTTAAAAAGGTTTGATAAAAACGAGGATAAATATATTAGTCGTGAGTTTCAAAAATATGGCTGCGATTTGGCGGAGGAGTTGGGAGATTTAAAACATAAATCTTTATATATAAAGCTTGCTAAAGAAACACCTCGAGGGTTTTTGGAAGCGGCAAAAAATTACGTAAAAGACGCTTATAAAGTAAAAAGCAGGGGGAGGTTATTCATGTGGCGTTTAAAAACGCTTAAAGAGGAGGCAAAGAAGAAAAAATGAATTTGGAGTTTTTTCAAGGGAACTGGATCGATTTGGTAATAATAATTGTTCTTGGTTTTTTTGTGGCCGAAGGATATAGGACCGGATTATGGGCTTCAATTGCAAATTTTTTAGCGTTTTTTGGCTCTGTCTTATTATCTTTTCGAGCTTTTAAAATTGTGTCTTATATTCTTCGAAGCAATTTTTCACTCCCTCAGTCTCTTGCAAACGCTTTAGGGTTTTTTATAGTTGCGATTGTTTTGGAAGCAATACTAAGCTACATTCTTTGGCTCGCTGTTGAGCGAGTTCCCCTTAAACTTTGGAAGTCCAGGTGGAATAAGTTATTTGGTACCTTACCCTCTATTGGAGAAGGCATAGTTGTTATAGCCTTTATTCTTACTTTTGTCGTTGGTCTCCCCGTTGGGGGGTCTATTAAAAAAGATATAACTGAATCCAAAATCGGTGGAGAGATTTTAAAAAATACTTCTTCGGTTGAGTCAAGATTTGAAGAGATCTTTGGAGGAGTTGTGCGAGACACATTGACATATCTGACTATTAGACCTGAAAGTCGAGAAACAGTACCTCTGACCGTTCCTTCAGAGGATCTTCGGATAGATGAAGTGTCAGAAAGTGAGATGTTTATTTCAATAAATCGGGAAAGGAAGGAAAGGGGCTTGGATGAGCTTTATTGGAGGTTAGAGCTCGTTTCTGTCGCTCGTAGCCACGCCACCGACATGTGGAAAAGGAAATATTTCAGCCACTACTCTCCCGATGGTAAAAGTGTAGGCGACAGACTCAAGGAATCTGACGTGGGTTATGTAGTTGCAGGCGAAAACCTGGCATTGGCACCCACACTTCAAGCTGCTCATAACGGACTAATGAGCTCTCCGGGACACAGGGCAAACATATTAAACACAGAATTTAAGAGAGTAGGAATTGGAGTAGTTGACAATGGAGTTTATGGCAAGATGTTTGTTCAAGTGTTTACAGATTAGTAACATATAGAATGTAGTAAGTAGTATGGGAAGTACAAATTTTTTTGACAAAGTTTATGAGATAGTTAAAAAAATCCCAAAAGGAAAAGTTATGACTTATGGCCAGATTGCCGAGATTCTGGGTACCCAAGACGCCCGGCGTGTTGGTTGGGCGCTTCATGGCAATACTGATCCGAAGATTCCATGCCATCGGGTTGTCAATAAAGAGGGAAGTGTGGCAAAAAACTACGCGTTTGAAGGGTGGGAAGAGCAGAAAAGAAAATTATTGGCAGAAGGGGTGAAGTTTAAAAACGAAAAATGTGTTGATTTAGAAAAGTGCCGATGGTAAATGTAAGGGCTCATCTGTTTATTCAAGGCCGTGTTCAGGCGGTTTCTTATCGGTTTTGGACTCAACGAAGCGCTCAGAGCTTAGAGTTTACTGGTTGGATTAAGAACTTAGACGATGGAAGAGTTGAAGCTGTTTTTGAGGGGCCAAAAGAAAAGGTCGAGGAAATGGTTGAAAAATGTAAGAAAGGTCCAAGGTTTTCAAACGTGGAACACATCGATGTTATATGGGAAAAGGCAACAGGTGAGTTTGAGGAGTTTGAAATAACTTCTTGAATAAATTTTTTAAAAGTATCAAAATGATTTAGTGTAATGAAAAGAGAGTTGCTTACCCATTTTGGTTTTGCAGGATTGTATTTTCTTCTTGCTGCAATTTTTAAAAATTGGTTTGATCTTAAATACCTCGAATTTTGGACTGGAGGAATTATTGGCACGCTTCTGCCGGATATCGACCACGTTATTTATGTGTATTTACGGCCACACGAGTTGACCAGCCAGCGAGTGGCCAAGAAACTTGAAACTGCCAACATTTTTGAGGCTTTGGAAATTCTTGCTGTTACAAGATCAGAGCGAAGTAAACTAATATTTCATACAGCACCATTTCAACTTTTGTTTTTTGTGTTGACTTTCTTGGTTCTAACCTCATCAAATAGTTTACTGGGTATGGGGCTTTCTGTGGCTTTCTCTCTCCATCTAATGGTGGACCAGTTGTTGGATTTAATGAGTCAAAAAAATCTCTCCAATTGGTTTCATCAAGTGCCAATTAGCCTCAATATTAAAAAAGCTAGTCTTTATTGGGGTGCGTGTGTCTTGGTTCTTCTGATTTTGACGATCTTAATATAGTGGGGGTTGACTTAAGCTACTTTGCACTTGTATAGTAAAAACCGCATGGCTACTTTTAGCGTAGAAGACCACGATTTTGACGAAAAAGTTTTAAAAAACAAGATACCAGTCTTAGTCGATTTTTGGGCCCCCTGGTGCAGCCCCTGCAGAATGGCTGAACCTATTTTGGAGGAGCTCTCCGATGAATACGAAAACAGAGTGGTTATAGTTAAAGTGAATGTAGACGAGAACAAAAATTCTTCTTCAAAGTATTCAGTACTTTCAATTCCGACCACAGTGCTTTTTAAAGAAGGTAAAGAGGTTGGGCGTCAAATCGGATTTGCGGGGAAAGTCGCTTATGAAAATTTGATCAAAAAAGCCACGGTTGGATAAGCTAATACGTCCAATGCGTGTCTGTCTCGTAAGGGGGTGATAAAAATGGATCCAAATAGACCAACCAATACACCAGGAAGTGGTACAATGCCCGCCATTGATTCAGCTACTGGTACAGTAGGATCGACAACCCCTGTACCGGGGCCAGCTCAACCAGTTCAGCCAGCCTCGAGCTCAGCACCAGCTCCAGCCGCTCCACCTGCAGCACCAGTTGGTGATGTAACTAGTGGAGCACAAGTGGGAGGTAGTGTTCCTGAACCTGAGATGCCAGGTGGTGATACAGCTAGTTAATTTTTATAGGCTCTCTAAAAGTATGAGAGAAGAATTTGCCGTAAAACCCAAAGAGGGTGAGCCGTGGGATGTTGTAATAATCGGGTCCGGGCCGGCTTCACTTACTGCGGCTATTTATACAACACGTGGTGCAGCTTCAACGTTAATATTAGCTGGTGAAAAATGGGGAGGCCAGCTAATGTTGACGACTCAAGTTGATAACTACCCCGGTTTTCCTGACGGAATTCAGGGACCCATTCTTATGATGGCGATGAGAAAACAAGCCGTGCGTTTTGGCGCGGAGTTTATTGAAAAAGACGTTGAAGAAGTAAACTTTTTAAGTAATCCGTTTGAGTTATTTGTTAACCGGAAAAAATATCTTGCCAAGACTGTCATTATTGCAACAGGAGCTAAGACTCGTTGGCTAAGTGTTCCTGGCGAAGAAAGACTTTTGGGTCGGGGTGTATCTTCTTGTGCTCCCTGTGACGCACCCTTATTTAAAAATAAAAGAGTCGCTGTTATCGGAGGAGGCGATTCGGCAATGGAAGAAGCTTTGGTTCTGGTAAAATACGCATCCAGTGTAACGATCATTCATCGCAGAAATGAATTTAGGGCATCGGCTGCCATGCAGTCGAGAGTTAAAAATAATCCAAAAATGAAGATTATTTGGGATAGCGCAGTTAAAGAAATTATTGGCGAGCAAAAGTTAGAGAAGTTAAAAATTTGGAACTTGAAAACAAGTCAGGAGAGTGAGATAGAGGTGGACGGCGTATTTGTAGCTATAGGGCACAGCCCATCCACAGAAATTTTTAAAGATAAGGTTGATTTGGATGAAAAGGGCTACGTTAAAGTTTTTGATCACACCAAGACAAGCGTAGAAGGTGTTTTTGTCGCGGGAGACGTTCATGATGTAAACTATCGTCAAGCTGTAACTGCTGCGGGTTTTGGGTGTATGGCTGCTTTTGAGGTCATAAGGTATCTTGACAAAAACACAACTGTCGTTAAAAATAGTTAATCCTATGATAGAAAAGAAAAGAAGGTATTCTGGTTTAGTCGAATTATTCTCGCCCATTTTAATTCTTTTTTCTATTGGCCTTGCTTTTGCATCAGGAGTTTTGTGGCAAAAAGTTCAGTATCTTGAGGGTGGTGGAAAAACACAATCAAGTGGTGGCACAAATGAGGTTACTAAGAGTCCAACACCAGCAGGACAACCTCAATCAAAACTCGATGACTTGGCTAGTGTTGCAAGGGCTGTAGGAGTCGATGTCGAAAAATTTAATTCCTGTATGGGTAGTAGTAAATATGAAGATAAAGTAGAGAAAAGTTACCAAGGAGGTATAAGCGCTGGTGTCAACGGTACACCCGGGAGTTTTGTGATAAATTCTAAAAATGAAGCTTGGAACATACCTGGGGCTTTCCCTTACGAAAGCGTTAAAATAGTTGTTGATATTGCTCTTGGGAAATCAGGCACTTTACCGCAGGGTGTAACAAAATTAGATTCTGCAAAAGTTTCCAGTTTGCCTAAGGTTACTGGTGATGATCACTTTAGGGGTAATAAAAATGCGAGTGTTAAACTGATTGAGTATTCCGATTTTCAATGTCCATACTGCCAGAGATTCCACCCCACAATGCAACAGATGTTAAGCGAATACAGTGATAAGGTGGCTTGGATTTACAGGCATTTTCCGCTAGATTCTATTCACCCACAAGCGCGGCCGGCAGCTCTGGCATCCGAATGTGTATTTGAGTTGGGTGGCGACGAAGCTTTCTGGAGGTTTGCTGACGAAGTTCTTGGAGCTTAAATCTTTTCTAAAACTTTGTAAATAACGACAGCCGCTGAGCCCCAAACGTTGAAAGATTTATTTATTCCAAACATGGGTAGTTCTACAACAATGTCGGCTTCTTTTATAATTTCTTTGTTCATCCCGTATGTTTCGTTGCCGACAACAATTGCACAAGGGAAAAGAGGATTAAGGTCTTTGTAAGAAATTGATCTATCGCTTTGCTCTACAGCGATAATTTGTACACCTATTTTTTTTAACCGTTTAATTGTTTCAATTGTTGATCTGGTTTTCTGCCATGAAACCCAATTTTCTGTTCCAACTGCGGCTTTGTGTATGCGGGATGATGGGGGATATTCCATATTGCCGCAAAGGTAGATTTTTTTAACACCTGTGGCGTCAGCGAGTCTAAAAAGAGAGCCGATATTATATGTATCTATAATCTCGTCGAGTATGAGATAGATCGGGTTTCTT
>MGGH01000032.1 GCA_001792305.1 Candidatus Woesebacteria bacterium RIFCSPHIGHO2_01_FULL_39_23 | reverse complement strand
ACAAAATAAAAATAGATCCACAAGATAACAAAATTTTAGAAGCCGCCTTAGAGGCTAAAGCAGACTACATCGTTTCGGGTGACAAGAAACATTTATTATCTCTTGGAAATTTTAGGAATATTCCTATTATTTCAGCCAAGCAATTTCTGGATATTTTCTACAAAAAGTCCAAGTAAAAAACTCCCGCCGCTTCTTTTTCTCCCGCCGCCACAGCGCCGAATCTTAATTAATCTTGCCGATTCTCCCAAAACTTCTTGCTGATACCGCCGCTCAAGCCCCCTTAAGTTTCAAGGGAATGCACAGCTTTTCAACAATTCTGTTTGAACTTACTGTGACTTTATAAACTATTAAGAAGGTGTTTTAGTGGTTTCGACAGATTTATATTGCTTCCATAATTCTTCGAGTTTGTTGCTATCCTCAACGGGTTTAAAATGCTCACAAGAATTGGTCTCGTAACAGGGGGTAATATTGACGTTACCGCTAAACGTCAGTTCTGGATATTTCCACATGAATTGGGGTAGTTTGCGCTTACCATCTTTAAACTTTCCCATTGTATAAACGTTTACCATAACGTAAAGGTGGCCGTCATCCGTTTTATCCGGTTCTATATTTTCCTCGTTGGGGCATTTGCACCAAGCAATAAGGTTCCCTTTTGCGAACTTAGAAGCATCTTTAAATTCTTCATCATTTAAATAAGTAAGTTTATAAAGATCTTTAATCAAATCGACTCTTAATTGTCTATTATTTTTTGTTGCGTCGTACCAAATCATATGAGAAATCTCATGAATGGCGAGCTCGTCATTAGCAGAACCTGACGTTATTACCCTACTTGAAAGATTGGCCTGACTATGAGTGAAAGTTCTGGGTAAATGTTTATTTTTAAGTTCGGGTATACTGAAGAAAGTGGTTAATCGCAGGCGCCATTTTGCCTTAGTTGAAAATCCGTAGTTTTCAAAAAGTTCTTCTCTATAACCATTTGCCCCCGAGTGTAGATAAACGTAAAACAAACCTCCCAAAACGGTTGTAATAACAAATATAATGACAATTAATTTAACAAGGCCTGCAAAAAACTTTTTAGAGGGGATGATACTTTTTCTGTGCCTTTCAATAAATTCTTTTTGGGAAAACTCAATTCTTTCAAATGCATCCTCAATCTGTTCCTTCGTCCAGCCGGATTGTAAAAGACTAGCCTCAATCTGAGGCTTTTTCAATCCTTTTATAAAACTTTCTCTGATGTAATCTTCGAGATTAATGGACACTGTTTAGTGATATTACTTGTTCATTAATCGCAATTTATGTGATAACCGAAATGGTTATAGCTTTTGTTGAGATTGAGTCCGGGAAACTCCAAGTTTACTTTATTAACAAAATTGTTAAAGACCATTTTATTTACGAACCAAGTACCAGTTAATCGTTCAATATCAAAATACAAAGCTCGAGGTTCATTCACAAAGAAGTTATATCTGATTTCCAGTTTTGGTCGCAAAATTAGAACCCAAGGCCTTTTCTTGGCCAGTAGAGGATATTGTTCTTCTTCTAGCTGATAATAAGAATCAGGCGTGTAGATTCTTACGTTCCAACCATCCTTGCGAAGAAATTCATCCATTTCCTGTGTTGTAATTTCTCTGCCAAAATCGCGTTGTTTTGTAAATGCCGCACCGATTGAAGGTTTTGAACAAAATGGTGAATCAAGTTCAGGTAAGATCAAGAAGCCCAAAATGATTAGAATAATTCCAATTATTAATATCTTTTTCTTCACTTTTCTTCTCTTTCCTTAAATTGAAAAGAATCAAATATTTGCTTCTCGACCTTTTCGATACTTAGATCTGCCATTGCTATATTTCTACCAACAAGTTGAAAAATACCTAGTTTTCTAGGAACAAATCTTCAATTCTCTTTAGTTCATTCTCGCAACCCGGAAATCTGATGGTTTTTTCTTGTCCATCAAGGTTGATTTTGTATGTAGCGGAATAATCTGGAAGTGTGGGCGTTTCACAACTCTTATTCATTATCCCAGTTTGTCTTATTTGAATTATTACTTGGTCTACCAAATTCTTGCTTAAGGTTTTTTCGTAATTTTTGTCACCTTTTAATGTCAGTTTTCCTGAACCGTAGAGTGTAGCAGTTTGAGAACAAACTCTACCGGGAGGACAAGGTCCCCACCCTTCATCTTTCTCAAAAAGAATATCGTTGGTTTGTGTTGATGCTAACTCTCCAGAGTTTGAACCTTTTTCTTGAAACCATCTATAAAAGATAAATCCTCCAAAAATAGTGGTTAGTAAAACTGACATTGTTATTCCTATCATTAGTATTTTTTTCTTCATTTTTTCTACTGTGTACTTTCAGCCAGCCAACTGGTCATAATTGCGGTTTTGCCTGGCTCGGCAGGTAGTAAAGTTGCTTCTCCTGTTTTTAGATTCATAAGATAGAACTTTTCTTTAACGGTACCCACAATAGCATAGTTAAATAGTGGACTCATTTTTGATATGTGGTTTATTTGTTCGCCATCTACTATTGTTTTTATTCCTTGCGTCAGCTTTGTTAACGAAACAATATCTACTCTCCAATATTGTCTTATTTCCGCATTATTAGATCTATCGATCGAGTTAATTACTAATAAGAATTTCTTACTATCCTCCGAGATTTGTTTTATTTCAACCGTGCTATCATAGAAAATCGGGATCTCGGTAATCTCCTTCCTTTTAATACAGTTTTCATCAAGATCAACGTACCCGATATAAGCTTCTAATTTCTTTGAAAAATCTTGTTTATATGCTTCTTCAAGTTCTTTTTCGCTTTTACCTTCTTGTGATTTTTTGTATAAGTCTGGAATATAATTTTCTATCTCAGTAAAAACATAATATTTAAAATCAGGTGTAAACACCCCAACAGACCTTTGTGGACCTTTGATAGAAAAGGATTTGTATGGACTTATAGAACCATTTGTTAAGTCTGCTTTAGTGAATTCGTACTTAACGTTTTCTCCATCTTGTTTGAAAGCACGAAATACTAGTTCATTTTGCTTCGGAAATTGGTATAGAGCCGCATTTTGTCCTGAAAAAGTCACCAACAGGCTTTTGAGATCATTAGGTTTTAAATCATCTACGTTGAAATAACTCCCATTACTATTTTCTAACTTTCCTGTCTTATCGTCCTGTTGCCAAATAATAAATTGTTTGCTGTCTTGAGACCACATTATTCTGTGAGGATCAATATAGCCAATCGTAAAGCTCGGAACTATTTCAACAGTTGTTTCTGCAGCTGTATCAAAAAGAAAAAACTTTATAATATCTATATTATTTTTGCCCTCGAAGCGTTGTTTGTAGATTAAGTATTTACCGTCTGGGGAGAAATGGTCATCCGTAAAAGGAGATTGGGCAGTTAAAATACTCTCACGCTTGGTGTTAAAATCCAGAAGCTTGAAAGTTTCTTTTTTGCTAGTTTCGTCAGTCGTTCTCAGTACGAATTTAGCACTTAAGGAAGTTTCTTGCTCTTCTACCGAGGGGGTTTTTATATCACCGCATTCTTTCAATTCCCCAATACCAGTAAGATTCTCAATTGTTTGTGTTACTTTGCTGCTTCCAGGAAAGCTACCTTTTTTAATTATTAGGAAATAAGAAATTCCACCTACAATTAAGAGGAAGATAACCGCAATTAAAATTTTTGGATTCAGAAATGATTTTTGTCCTGCGGATTTAGGTGGTTGGTTTTGAGCTGATTGAGGTTTGATTGGAAATGGGGGTAGTGAACTCGGGGGAGCCTCCAGCTGTAAAAAGGCCACGTCAATATCTGTCTGCTTCCAGCCTTTTGCCAAAAGCGATTGGCGGATTTGGTCTTGGGGTACACCTTTGGCCAGGTTCTCCTTAATGTAATTTATTATTTCTTCTGCCATAACTCAAGTGTAGCAAGTAGGAGGGAAAAGTACGAGTCGGGGTCAGAATTGGGTTTGCAAGCTCCGCAGATATTGCAAAAGCTGGGCTGGTCTTAAGCAAATCAGATTGAAGTCTCTTTTTATTTTATCGATTTTGTAATCTTTAAGGTTGTAAGTTAAAAGAAATTGAACTTTGGCTTTTGCCGCTGCAGCCACGACATGAATATCAAAAGGATCGTTTGTGTACTCACCGAACTTTCGCTTGATCCCCTTTAGATTTTTTTCACTAAGATTGACTTGGATAAATTGTCTTTCAACAAAAGAGGTAAGTGTACCAGTTTTAATCTTGAGCCTTTGGGCCACATCTATAAGTTCTAAGACCGACAAATTAGAAATATAGAGTTCCAAATGAGCCTTGTTAAGAAGAAAATAGGCTGCCCCTAATTTAGATATCTGGGATGAAATGATGACGTCAGAATCTACAAAGACTTTGATTTTCTTCGCCACAACTTGTAACGGGCTTTAGAAAGTGCTTTTTGGATTTGAGGTAGATTTTTAAGGTCTTCTTGTTCTTTCTGATAAAGATCGTAGTCTAAACCTTCAAAAATAAAAGAGAGGGACTTAGCTGGAATTCTGTAGACTTTGCCAATTTTTTTGGCAATAATTTCACCGCGGCTTATGAGGTTATAAACCGTATTTTTAGAAAGCTGAAGCATAGAAGCTACTTGCTCCGGCGTATAAACTTTAGCACTGACATTCATAACTCTTTTATACTAAATGTTACTAAATTTGTCAATTTGGTATTAATTGGTATTAAAATGAGACAAATCAATACTCAAATTGGATTTCCGTTCTGGATAATTTGTTGGAGATTGCATCAGATTGCGATGCAGGACTGCTATAATTTAATGGAAAATGAAATCGGCGGAGCTTAGGCAAAAATATCTAAAGTTTTTTGAGGATAAGGGCCATAAAATTATTCCCTCGGCATCTCTTGTTCCCCCGGAGAATGTCGAACTTGCGGGAACCCAAAGAGTGATGTTCACAACAGCCGGTATGCATCCTTTAGTTCCCTACCTTTTGGGTACACCTCATCCCAAAGGCAGTCGTCTTGTAAATATCCAAAGATGCTTAAGAACCGACGATATCGACGATGTCGGCGATAATGTCCACAACACGTTTTTTGAAATGCTGGGTAACTGGTCTCTAGGCGACTACTGGAAAGAGGAGGCGATTTCCTGGTCTTTTGATTTTTTGATAAATCACCTGAAGCTTGATGCCAAGAGAATTTACGTTTCGGTTTTTGCGGGGGATTCCGATGCGCCGTTTGATGAGGAGTCTTACAACATTTGGCTAAAACTTGGGGTCGAAAAAGACCATATCTATAAATACGGCAAAAAAGATAATTGGTGGGGCCCAATAGGCCAGACCGGTCCCTGCGGTCCCGATACCGAGATGTTTTATGACCTCAAAGGCGGTTCACTTTCAGGGTCCGACCCTGCGAAAGACCCTGCGAAAGATAGTAATCGTTTTGTGGAGATCTGGAACGATGTTTTTATGCAATACGATAAAAAAGTCATAAGTCATAAGTTAAAAGTCAAAAGTGTAGGGGGATTAGGCACTGAAGATTTTGAGTATGTGCCACTTAAACAACGTAACGTTGACACAGGAATGGGTCTGGAGCGCATGCTCTTGGTTTTGCAGGATGCGCCTTCAATTTATGAAACAGACGTTTTTTTGCCTGCCGCAAAACTGATTGAGGATATATCCGGCGCTTTTTCCCAAAAATCAGCACGCATTGTCGCCGACCACCTGCGGGCTGCTGTTTTTTTGATTTCGGACGGGGTTACACCATCAAATGTTGAGCGGGGCTATGTTTTAAGGCGGCTGATCAGACGGGCTATCCGCCATGCCAACCTTTTAGAAATAAAACAAGACTTTTTGGAAAAAATAGCCAAAACTTTTATTGAGATCTACGGCGGTTTTTATCCTAATCTTGTCGAGTTTTCGGATTCAATTGTCGATAACCTCAAAGCCGAGGAGCAAAAATTCAAATCGGCGCTAACAAGAGGTCTTTCAAGTTTTCAAAAATTAAAAGGCGAAATTTCCGGCAAAAGCGCGTTTGACCTTTATCAAAATTTTGGGTTTCCGATAGAGTTAACCTTGGAGCTTGCGAAGGAACAGAAAAAAAAGGTTGATACCGAAGGATTTGAAAAAGAGCTTAAAAAACATCAGGAACTTTCCAGGCAATCGGGTGAAAAAACCAAAGGCGGGCTGGCGGTTCAATCAGATCAGGCGGCCAAACTCCATACCGCAACTCATCTTTTACATCAAGCTTTGCGGGATGTCTTGGGAAAGCACGTTCATCAGACGGGTTCGCATATCACAGACGAAAGATTGAGGTTTGATTTTGCACACAGCGACAAAATGACAGACGCGCAGATTAAAGAAGTTGAAAAAATTGTCAACCAAAAAATTAAAGAAAAAATCCCACTCACCAAAAAATTGATGACTCAAACTGAGGCGGATAAAATCGGGGCAATCGGACTTTTCAGGGAAAAGTACCAAGAAAGGGTCAGTATTTATTTAATCGGTGATTATTCGGCAGAATACTGCGGCGGTCCTCATGCTTCATCTACTGATAAGCTGGGAGAATTTAATATAATA
>MGGH01000031.1:5570-6807 GCA_001792305.1 Candidatus Woesebacteria bacterium RIFCSPHIGHO2_01_FULL_39_23 | reverse complement strand
TAAACCCGGGTCGGCTCCTTTGAATTTTCTGATATGGTGTTCACTAGACATTTGTATAAGCCCGAATATTATAGGACGTTTATTATTTAAAGACAATAGTTTTTATATAATTAAGGGTATGGATTTTACATTTAGGATAAGTAAAAAAGATAAAAAGACCAAAGCAAAATTGGGTGTTATTCATACTAAACATGGAGACATCCAAACTCCAGCGTTTTCTCCGGTTGCAACGAAAGCAACACTAAAGTCATTGGACCCTGGTGATATTAGGGGAACTAACTCCCAAGTTGTTTTGGGAAATACATATCATCTGTATCTTCAACCAGGAACAGATGTTATTAAAAAATTTGGTGGATTTGCGCCTTTTATGGGCTGGTCAGGGCCAACAGTAACCGATAGTGGTGGATATCAGGTTTCCTTTATGTGGAACAAGAAAAATGATAAGAGGAGTGAAGATGGAACCGATAAACTCGGAGGATTGATAGAGGTTACAAACGATGGAGCTTTGTTTAGGTCGCACATTGATGGCTCTAAGCATTTACTCACTCCCGAAAAATCGATGGAAATTCAAAAAGTTTTAGGTGCAGACATCATAATGGCTTTGGATCAACCAATGGGAGATATCTTTACTGAAAAACAAAACCGCGAGGCATATGAAAGAACTTTCAGATGGGAGGAAAGATCTTTCAATCATTGGAAAAAAATAAAATCAGATCAAGCTTTGTTTGGGATTATCCAGGGTGAATTGGATAAAAAAATGAGAAAGAGTTTTTTGAAATTTGTCATTAATACAGGATTCCCCGGTATGGCTATTGGTGACAAGACAATTGGGTCGGATCCTAAAATCACAGCGCAAGCATTAGATACAGTTGTCGATTTTTTACCCGATGACAAGCCGCTTCATGCGTTGGGTTTGGGAGGCGGACCTGAAGGGATTTTTGTAGCGGTTGAGCGAGGCGTTGATATTTTTGATAATTCGTCAGTGACCAGAATGGCAAGAACAGGTTTACTTTATATATATCCGGAAGACGGAGGTAGGAGAGAAAATAAATTTAGGGTAGACATTGCAAGATCAAAATTCAAAAACAAGATTATCCCGCTCAGCAAAGTTTGTAAATGTTACTCGTGTCAAAACTTCTCAGTAGCTTATATAAATCATTTGTTTGCTTCTCATGAAATTCTAGGGCTACGTCTTGCAACAATTCACAACGTTACTTTTGTGAATGAATTGATGAGT
>MGGH01000031.1:0-5532 GCA_001792305.1 Candidatus Woesebacteria bacterium RIFCSPHIGHO2_01_FULL_39_23 | reverse complement strand
TGTGAATGAATTGATGAGTCAAATCAGGAAATCTATTAAAGACGGGGATTTTTTGTCGCTTAAAGAACTTTGGCTCTCTTGACATTTTCCATCTGTATTTACATACTTAAATAATGGAAGCGTTGGCGAATCTCTTTGTTACATTAGTAACTGTTGCCAATACCGTCCTCCCTCAAGCGAATATACCTCAAGTTCTAGGGGTCAAAATAGCAGAGGATGAAGTTTTGGATGATCGGGTTTCTACCGAACCCGTACCACTAACACTCCGCCTCGAACAGCAAAATGAAATGAAGAAGAGATTAAGAGAAGCACAGGAGGAGGCTAGAAAAAAGAGGGAAGAAATTGTAAACGAATTCAGGGAGAGGAGGCAAGAAGCACTAGCAGAGCTTGAGAAGAAAAGAGAAGAATTTCAACTAAAACTTCAGGAAATAAAAGACGAAAGAAAACAAAAAATTGTTGAAAATATAGATGAAAGACTTTCAAGCTTAAATGAAAAATGGGTTAGCCATTGGAACAGAGTTTTATCAAGATTGACTGAAATTTTGGCTAAAATAACTTCTAGAGCAGATGCTTTAGCAGCCGAAGGTGTTGATGTATCGTCTGTTCGATCCGCAGTGACGGTAGCTGAAGCTGCGATTTCTGCCGCACAAGAAGCTGTAAATAACCAGGTGGGTAATACTTATGTGGTTGATATTACCAGTGAGGAAAATTTGGGACAAGATGTTAAAAGTGTAATTTCTGATTTCCATGCTAATATAAAGTCAGTCTGGGAGAAGGTAAAAAGTGCAAGACTTGCTGTCGGGGACGCATTAAAAGTTTTGAAGGAAGTGGCATTGAATAATGAATAAAAAAGCTAGTCATGGGTCAGTAGTTATTATTGTTATAATTGTCGGTTTCCTTCTGATAGTGGGAGTTGCAGCAGCTTCATACTATCTTTTATGGAGTCAGCAGGCATTGCCCGAGCAGATAAACAAACAATATACAAGTGGGCAAACAGGTTCAGGGGAAGCTGGGACTCCTTCAATGAAGCCTATTTCTGACTCTGATAGTTTGAAGGATATCGAAGCTGAGCTGGAGAGCACTTCGGAGGGTTCGATTGACGCAGATATAAATAGCCTCAATTCATCTGCTAGCTCTCTGTGAAGGAGGAAATTTGCTGTATATGCTAATATTGAAGTCAAATGGACTCTGTCCCACTGCCATTTAGAACATTTGATCTCCACATCGGGAAGCTTTCTTTTTCTCCAAACTATTTACAGGCAGCTCTAGTCATATTTCTGGTCTTTCTGCTTATTTTTTCACTCGCCCGTCTCCGCCACATGTATGTTCACTGGTCTTTCAAGGGCGCGACAGCATATCTTACGATGGGGTTTTTATTGGCAATTGTATTGGAAGGCTTTATGTTGCTTTCCGGACGAACACTTTTTACAGAAATTGTTGGTTGGGAAAATGCACCGAAACCATTGGCGGCGTTTATCACCGCCGGGCGCGAAAGGTTGGTTAATGTGCTTGGTACGCAAACTGAAGTACCGCCATTGACCGCCAGTGAAAATCAGAACAGAGTTGACGAAATTGTAAGTCAGTTTCAGTCACTTGAACCCGGTGACGCCCAGCGCGCCAGATTTCAAATCTGTAAGCCATGAAGTATGTTAACTACTTATTACTTTGGCTGCATTATTTAAGCATTCCGTTAGCTGTCGTCGTAGCTCTGATTGTCCCTTGGTATGTACTACTTGCGTTTGTTGCCGGTTATTGGTTTTCAATTAGATATTTCAAAGGTTGTATATTAACTTACATTCAAAAGAAAACAGGAGGTTTACATAAAAATTTATTATTTACTCAGTTTTGGTTTTACAAAATATTTAAAAGGGAAATAAGTAAAACTCAAGTAAAATATCTGAATTATTTATTTAATTTATTTTTAATCTTTATATCTCTAATTAAAGATATTGTTAGATGATATACTAGCTTCATGCAGGATGTAGTGTCGAAAATTGAAGAGCTTACCACAAGGTTTAAAGCTCTTAATAAAGGTCTTAATCTAGGCCGTAAAATGCAAGTGCTGAAAAAATTGGAGGCAGAGTCCTCCGACCCCGATCTGTGGAAAGATCCAAACCATGCGCGTGACTTGATGCAAAAAATTGGAGACATTAAAAAGCAAGCAGAGCAAGTTAAAAGGCTTGAAAAAGACATCTCGGATCTTGTTGGGTTGTCCGATGATAAATCTTTGGCGGCAGACCTTGAAAAAGAAGTAGTACAAGTAGAAAAAGAACTAGAAAAACTTGAACTTACAATTTATTTAAGTGGCCCGTATGATGAGAAAAACGCGGTTATTTCAATCCACGCCGGCCAGGGTGGTACAGAAGCCATGGACTGGGCACAAATGTTACTGCGAATGTACCTTAGATTTTGTGAGAGATGGAGTTATAAAATTCAAATCATTGACGAAACCACGGGGGAGGAAGCAGGGATTAAAAGCGTCACTTTTAGGGTTGACGGGCGCAACGCTTACGGCTACCTTAAAAACGAATCCGGTACCCATAGATTAGTGCGTCAATCACCTTATAATGCCGACAAACTTCGGCAAACATCTTTTGCTTCAGTTGAAGTCTTACCAGACTTTGCTGACATAGAACTTCCTGACATTGAAATTAAAGAAGATGATCTCGAATGGCAATTTTTTAGGAGCTCGTCACAAGGTGGGCAAAACGTACAGAAAGTTTCAACGGCCGTGCGTTTAATTCATAAACCCACAGGAATTGTTGTTTCTGCCCAGGCCGAAAGATTTCAGGAACAGAACAGAAGAATTGCCCGGAGTCTCCTTCGCGCAAAACTTTGGTTGAGAAGTCGGGCGGAACTTGAGGAAACGAAAAAGGGTATTAAAGGTGAATATAGGCCGGCTTCTTGGGGTACGCAAATCAGATCATATGTGCTTCATCCTTACAAAATGGTCAAAGACTTGCGAACGAATGTACAAACATCAGATACAGAAGCAGTTTTAAATGGTGAACTTGACGAATTCATCGAATCCGGGCTTAAGTTGAAAGACGGGGTATAATAAGTTTATGACCAAGGCAAAACTAACATGCCCAAAGTGTGGTAAAGATGAGTATGTGGAGATGCCCACCACTTATTGCCAAATATTTTATAAATGCGGTTTTTGCAGCAAAATGATTGAGACAGAAGACGGTTTTTGTTGCGTCTTTTGTTCTTACTCCGACGTAAGATGCCCCTATAGCCAAAAACATGATGAACAGATTAGAACTTTCAGGATGGATATTATCAACGTGGGTAAAGTTTAAATTCTTTCTTGCCCACCCCGTATCTTAGGTGTATATTAAAAACAATGTCAGAGTCTGTGGTTCGCATTAATCCCGTTGAGGCGCCCGTAGTTAAAAAATTCCCAAGTAAAAAGATAAATTTGTCTTCGCTTATTTTTCCTGTTCTAGTCTCTCTAACTGTTCTTCTAATGGGAACAGGCACAGGATGGTTACTGGCAGGTAGGCCCGGAGCGACTTTGGGCCAAAATACGCAAAAGTCCCAAAGCGAGCTTAATTTACAAAGCGATATGGAAGCGGGAATTGCTGATGAGGAAGCTTTTCCTGACACTGCTGAAGGAGAGCTTAAAGAGGGAGGAATCAAGGGTGAAGGGACGCATCAACTTGATCGTGGTTTAGGTGAAGAGAAAAATGTTTATCTTACATCTACTGTCATAAACTTAGACAACTTTGTAGGCAAAAAAGTCCAAGTCTGGGGTCAAACAGTTACTGCAAAATATGCAGGCTGGCTGATGGATGTCGGAAAAATTAAAGTTCTTCAGTAGCTTAAAAAACAATAATTTGTTAAGCTTAAGACACAATGCCTGCGATTGTAAAGTTTGAAAACGTAACCAAAAAGTTTGGAAAAATAACTGCACTTAATGATGTTTCATTTGAAATTGACGAAGGGGAGTTTGTATTTTTAACGGGTCAATCTGGTGCTGGGAAAACTACCTTACTTAAGATATTAATTGCCGATCTTAAACCCACAATTGGAAATGTTTTTTTTGCAGGAGAAAACATAGCCAAAATTTCTAAAAATAAGATACCCAAACACAGGCAACAGATTGGTTACGTATTTCAAGATTATAAAATTTTGACTGAGCGGACTGTTAGAGAAAATATCGAAGTAGCCTTGGCGGTTGTCGGAATTTCGAGGAAAGATTGGAAAAAAAGAGTAGATGCAGTATTGGAACTGGTGGGTTTGGGTGATAGATCTGAACTTTTTCCACAGCAGCTTTCAGGTGGGGAGATTCAAAGAGTATCAATTGCCCGAGCATTAGTGGTTAACCCCAAAATACTTTTGGCAGATGAGCCGACTGGTAATTTAGACTGGGAAACAGCGCAAAACATTGTTGACCTTTTGTCCAAAATTAACAAAGAAGGTAAGACAGTACTCCTTGCTACTCACCATGAGGGGATTGTAGAAAGACTTAAAAAAAGGACAATAAGATTGAGGAGAGGAATGATTGAAAAATAATGCTGAATCATATTGAAACAGGTTTGCGAAATATCCGCCGGTCTCCGTTTCAAGCAATGGCAGCCATTTCGGTTCTAGCATTGACATTTTTTGTTACCACCTTGATTGCAATTTTGGTTTATTCTAGTCACCAAATTATAAGCTACTTTGAAACTAGACCTCAAATTATCGCGTTTTTGAAAGATGAAGCTCCCGCGGAAGATGTAGCAGATCTCATTAAAAATTTGAGTTCCAACGAAAAAGTTAAAAACGTGAAGTTTGTTACAAAAGAGGAGGCTCTTGAAATTTACAAAAATGCAACCTCGGACAATCCTCTTTTAAGCGAGCTCTTGAGCCCTGATATATTTCCTGCAAGTGTTGAGTTTTCTGTAAATGATTTGTCTTATGCCAAACAGGTTGTGGGGGAGGTTAAGGGTAAAGAAATTGTCGAAAGTGTCGGGATTACTGCGAGCCTTGGGGGAGAATCTACTCTTGGAGACGTTGTAGATCAACTGAAGAGTATTACAGCCAATGTTAGAGTGGGTGGTGCTTTAATTGTTTTTGTATTACTTACAACATCTTTTATGGTTTTGTTTGTAGTAATCGGCCTTCGGATTTCAATAAGACGCGAGGAAGTCGAAATTTTAAGGTTAATTGGTGCTACCCCGGGTTTTATAAGGATGCCGGTTTTGTTTGAGGCAATATTCTACGGAATATTGGGAGTATTTATCGGTTGGCTATCGGCATCTGTCGTTTTAATGTACCTTAGCCCCCATATAGTTTCTTACTTTCAAGAAATTCCTGTTTTACCAAAAGACCCTCGTTACTTTTTCTCTCTTTTGGGACTTTTGCTCTTATTGGAAATGATCTTCGGTGTCGTAATTGCTTTTGTCGGAAGCTTCCTCGCCTTGGCTCGAGTAAGCAAGAAAAAATGAGAAAATTTGTAACAAGTTTTGTAATGATACTTGTTGTTTTTTCTTCCTTTTTGTTTGCCCACTCCAATAAAGCATTAGCAGCAAATGACAAGTTGACAGA
>MGGH01000030.1 GCA_001792305.1 Candidatus Woesebacteria bacterium RIFCSPHIGHO2_01_FULL_39_23 | reverse complement strand
TAGATTTGGTATAGAATTAAAGGCTGAAACGGGATTTTATCCCGAATTTTAATTATGAAATGGTTGATTAGTCCTGAAGACTACCCCTTGCCAAATCCAAGAATTGATGGTTGGAGGAAACTTAGGGAAGTAAAAGCTAGAACTGTAGATATTTTTGTTTTACCGTTGGAGGTTTTTGATCTTTATAGGAAAAAAGGTTCCTTTCCCAAAGACTTCGAAGAGGAGTTGGGTAACAAGGCAAAGGAGATAATCGAAAAAAGTCCTTCCCACACAGCAATAATTCGTAGAGCATTTGTTGTCCCAGGATTAGAGAATCCACCAGGACCGAGGTTTTTAGGTTTGAAAACTAAAGAGGAAGTTGTCAATGCAGTTTGCGAACTTTACTCGTTTGCAATTAAACAAGGTTATGCCAAGGATCCAAAAAGTCAGATTAGTGGTTGGTTGGAGCCACCTTCCTTGATTTTGGATATCGAAAAATTCAAGGAAAATCCGCAGTCAACAATGATTCCATACGGGGGTTATGCGATAAGTGAAAATGGTATCACTGAGATATATGCAGTATTTGGCATTAACGAAGGTGTCCAGTCACTTGTTGCAGATCGGTATGTTTTAGAAATTCGACGTGGAAAGTATTATGTGATTAGGAAAGAAATTCCTCAAAAAAATCTAATGCTTTGTACTACTTTGTCTACCCAGTCTCAGCGTTTTTTTGTTCCGGTAGAAATGCAATTTGATCAAGTTTTGTCTGACAGTGAAATACCAGAGGTAGCGCGAGTGGTGTACGAGTTATCTCAAAAATATGGACCTCAACGAGTGGAATTTTCTACCGACGAAGGAGGGATTTGTTTTAATGAAGTGGCGGATTATTATAAAAAACAACCCATGGCTACCCAAGTAAACACCAAAGTTATTGGGGAGACTTTATCTATAACCGGTGTAGCTGACCTTGATAAGTTGACTAAGTTAACTCGGGATGAGCTTAATTCGGGACAAAAGATGATTTTGGTAGATGAAAATGTAATATTAAAAAGAAATTACGACGTTCTTGGGGCTCTTGCTTCATGGAAAGATAATCTTTACGTGCTTTATCCGGGGGTTGCGGCAACGCAACATGCGATGAGAATACTAGCAGATAAAGGACACAGGGCGTTTTTGATTGGGTCTCAAAAGTTTGAAGAGGGTGACAAAGTTCAGATAGTAACAACAGGAGGAAAGGTGCGTATTACAAACTTGAGTAAAACAGAAGACCAAAAAGTGATCACTCTTTGGGATGCCTCGCTTTTTGGAACCGAGCTTTGTGGAGGAAAAGCCTACCGTCTCTCTCAGCTTAAAACATTTGGTTTCCAAGTGCCTCATGGATCTGTTTGCACCACAGTTTTGTTTGATGAGGTTTTGAAAATTCTTGGTGTGGACAAGTTAACACTTGAGAACTTTCCAAAGATCGAAAAAAAGATCAGCATAGATAATAAAAGAGTGAAATTCGTAGTTGACGATCTCTTACCTGAATATCGTAAGCAGAACAAAGTTTTTTCAATTCGTTCCTCTGCGACCTTAGAAGATAGTTATAAGCATTCCTTGGCGGGAATTTTTGAAAGTTTTTTAAATGTAGATCCTGGTAAATTGTCCGAGAATATAATTAAAGTGATACGTTCAACTTTCAGCAAAAGGGCAGTGGAGTACTTAAGTCACCACAAAGACTTGGTTAAAAACCTTAAAATGGCAGTTGTTGTCCAGGATATGATTAAGGCAAAAGTTGCAGGCGTTATTTTCGGAGCAAAAGTTCAAACCAAGGATCATAATATTGTCGAGATAGAAGCAAGTACCGGTCTTGGTGAGGCTCTTGTGTCAGGAAAAGCCAAAGTAGTTGAGTATTATAGCTTTAATAGGCAAGAAAGGAGAATTGTAGAAAGGAAAGGTCCGGAACTTTTGACTCAGCCGGAAGTTAAAGCACTATTTATGCTTTCCGAACGTTTACGGAGCGAATTTTCAGATATTCCTCAGGATATTGAGTGGGCGATAGATAAAGGTGGGCAAATCTGGGTGCTTCAAAGCAGAGATCTTTTCGTTTCTTAGTTAACGGCGTAGCGGATAATGGTTTTTAGTTTGGTTTCGGGTGTTCGGCGGGGATCGGACATATAAATTTCATGGTGTTTTCCGGTTATTTTTAAGCCCTTTTCTTTTGCATAATCTAAAAGTAATTTAACTGTTTCCTCTTCTTTGTTATATGGACCAATGTGCATGGTCTGAATTACTTTCTTGGCTTCAAATGTTTCAAATGCGATTCTTTCGATTGCTAACTCTTTCTTTTTCTCTTTAGCATGTATTTTGGCAGTTTCCATGTCATCTTTGCCGATAAATGCCGGGACCAGGATGACAAGTTTCCATAAAATATTTTTTAGATCCGATCCCATTCTAAATTTTCCATCTTTATACCACCATAGGCCCTCGAGTGGTGCCACTTTGTAGTCAAAATAATCTGCAGGTTTTTCGATTTTTCCGAATTTTAAACCCATTTTTAAAGTGTAGGCAGTTGCGTAAAGACATTGAATTGCCAACTGAAATGGCTCGGTTTTCGGTTCACCTTTTCCGTCAAAAGTTAAATAGTGTCTTTTTGGCAATTCCAATTCCTGAATTTTTCCTGGTTTAGGAGAATATTGATACCTAAGAAAATTTAAATAATCTTTAGAATTTTCTAATTTTGAATAGTTCACTGTATCAGATTATAATCCCCAAAATTTATTTTGTATAATGAGCAAGTGTTAGATCATAAAAAGGCAGTAAGATATCTTTCCAAAGACCCAATATTGGAAAAATTAATTAAAACTCACGGAGAGTTAAAATTAGATGGTGAAGTAAATTTACTTTCGGATATTATTGAGTCTATTGTTAATCAGCAGTTGTCCGAAAAGGCAGGCGCGACGATTTGGGGAAGATTTAAGGCTCTGTATAATTCTAAAACTTTCCCTGACCCAAAAAAGGTTTTAAAAACCTCCGATGAAAAAATACGAGGGTGTGGATTGTCTTATTCTAAAATTAAATACATTAAAGGCGTTTGCGAAGCTGTGATAAAAAACGAAATAAGCTTGGAAAGATTGGGGGAGCAAACAGACGGGGAAGTAATTAGTGAGCTTATTAAACTAAAAGGTATTGGGAAGTGGACCGCAGAGATGATTTTGATGTTTTCCCTGAAACGACCCGACGTTTTTTCACTTGGTGATCTGGGACTTAGGACTGCCGTTTCCAAACTTTATAAGGTTGACCGAGATAATATTAAAAAAATTGAGAGTATATCTTTAAAATGGAGCCCTTATCGCACCATTGCAGCGAGATATTTGTGGAAAAGTTTGGGTTAAAGCATGGATGATACCGAATATGGGGAACGGGATTCTAAGTTAGTAACTGATTACAGGAGATTAATTACTGAGGTTTCGCTAGCTGAGCAGGAGAAGTTAGATAGAGTTGTGCAGTGGGTAGGCGTAAGTGAAGTTGCAAGACATAGGTTTACACGTATGTTTCCACATTACGATAAAGCTTTATACGTATACGAGTCAGGTCCTGATCAAATTTGTATAAATTCAGTAAGAGAAATAAATAGCGATGGTCATAGCGACCTAGCCTTGTCTGTAGCCAGAAATGGTTTAAGTTCCGATAAGTCTTTGATTTTTAAAAGAACCCCACACGCGAGAATGGAGTGGTTAATGGCACAAATGTATAAGGTGTTGGATCTGGATACCTACCGTGTTATGCCTGTGGAAGGAATAGATAAGGAACATGGAACATTTTGGCAGTTTATTCAAACAGATATGAGGCGAACGGAACTTGGGTTCGATTTGCCGGAGTACAAGAGGGTCCCGGTTATAAAAAGTGCTTATGCGGTACTGGAAAAAATAGAGGGTTTAATGATCAGGGACCAGTGGAGTTACATTAAAGGATTGGATAGGGAAGCGTTTTTATATTTGGTAGAAAGAATTGGAAGACTGGCTGCTGCTGAGTTTGTTCTTGGGGGTATTGACCTTAGTTCTGAAAACGTCATGATGACAAAGACCCCCCTTAGGGTTTATAGGATAGACAGAGAACAACATTTGTATGCATTCTACCGGAGTTTGGGAAGAGTCGATCTGAATTTGTTAAATACAGGATGGGAAGATAAAGAGCAAACCGATTGTTATATGACGGGGGTTAATGAGCAGACCGGAGTGATCGAACGAAATATTGACAATTTGGCCCATCTTGTTGAAGTGGGTTCGGAAATTGGAGTTACTTCCTACTATGGTAAGGTAGAACCGATTGTAGTTCGTCAGATGAAGAGCCAGTTGGAAGCACTAAAAACCGAGACTGGTTAGAGGTTATAATATACACATGTCTGAAGTGATTGAAAAATTGGAAACATTGAAGTCGTCAGGCGGAAAGCCGGTTTCTAAAATGACTCTCCAGCGTGCAATTGAGCTTGGAGAGTATGATCCTGAGTTTTTGTCAACATTTCCCGAATGGCATACTTTAAGTCCTCATGTACAGCTCCAATTTATTAGAAATGGTTTGGATAACAGAGAACGTCAGCTTGTAGTCCAGTGGTCAGAGATAAATAATGTTTTGGACTTTCGCTTGAAACCCCAGATGCGCGAAGCCTTGAGAAATATTGAAAGACAGCTTGATAAAGTGCACTCTGACAGAGAACGTCTTTATCTTGAGTATTCGAAGAAATGAGTACTCTTTGTGTGTTAACGTAGTAGTGCGTTAACACAATCGGACTATTAGATTACAAGTAACCCATGAGTCAGTTTATTGAAGTAATCAAATCCAGAAAAAGTATCAGAAGATGGTTGGGTAAGAAGGTTCCCAGGAATTTAGTTAAAGAAGTTATCGAATGCGGGATGGCGGCTCCGTCCGCTTTTTCCTCCCACCCTTTTAATTTGATAGCCATAGACGACAAGAAGAAAATTCAGGGGTTGTTAAAAGACAGACTTCAGCTTAAAAGCCCGCCATATTGGATTAATTCTACTAAGTGGGCTAAGAAAAGCGGTCTGGAAAACTATGAAAAGTTGAAAAACCCGCCTTTATTAATAATAGTAACCGGGAATCTTAAAAAATGTCCCGATGTGCCTAGTATGATTCAGACTCTTGCAGCTTCAAGTGAGAATGTTTTACTCGCCTGTCACGCTTTAAGACTGGGTGCTTGCTGGCTTTACGTGTATGATCCTGATTTACCGGAGACTGAAAGTAATGTAAGAATAATTCTCGATTTGTCGAAGGATTTTCTTATTCTTTCAATGATCGCAATAGGATACCCTAAAATATGAGCTGGCAAATTCTTATTTTAATTAGCATAGTTCTTTTTTCAGTTGGTACCTTGCTTCAGCGTATTTTAATGAAAGGTAAAGAAAGCGACCCAATAGCTTATTCGATAGTATTCCAGCTTCTGACGGGCATAATTATTGCGTCCTACGGTTTCCTGTTTGCAAACATGGATTTCCCCGAGGTCGTCCCTTTGGCAAATATACTTTTAATGACTCTTCTTTGGACGTCTGCAAATATCTTTTCATTCACTGCGATAAAATACATAGACGT
>MGGH01000029.1 GCA_001792305.1 Candidatus Woesebacteria bacterium RIFCSPHIGHO2_01_FULL_39_23 | reverse complement strand
AGTTAATTACAGATTTGACGAGGCAAGTCTTGCCCCATTGTCGGAAGCTCAATATGGTGTTGCCTTAACTAACCCCAAAGTGACAAGCTTTGTGAGCGGAATAGGAAGGGGGACAGTGACAAAAACAGCTTCAAACCTCGCATCTTTAGAAAGCTACACTGTCAAAGGCGTTTATGCCGACTCTAAAATCAAACTTTACCAGAAAGAAATTTTCTATGGTTTAGTGGTCTTATTATTACTTGTCGCCGGATTTTGGTTTACGACACGCTTTGTATATAAAAGACTTCATTCAATGAAACTGACAAAAGAAGAAAAGACGGATAAGATTCAAGATAATTTCAGAAGTGGAGTGATAATTGCAGCTGTTACATTTTTCTCACCCCTTTTAATGGTAGCTTATACTTTCGCACTAATTCTTTTGTCATCATCAAGAATGTTTAACTACGGTTATGACTATTTGGGAGCAGTTTTGTTTATCATTGTTGTAATTTTGTCTATTGCAGTCTACGGAGTGTTACTTTTTTTCCCGGCCTTATATGTTGGGCTCAAGAAAGGACTCCATTGGGCTCTGGCCACATTTTTGATGACAGTTTTCTGGGTAGCTTTTTACGTGTTTGTGATAGTAGTAATTCTTTCAATTTTCGGTCAAAACAGTAGAGTACCAGTAATTTTTTAAGATACGGCCAGCTTAATACCCGGAGACATTGTTGAATTTATATAAGCTTTAATTATCTGCTTAGTGTTAACTGCTTCCAAAATTGCATTTATGTTTTCTTCCAACTCTTTTTCACTCATTGAGAGCTTTCCAGCAGTAGTGTGAATTAGTGGCGCTGATTTTTCAGTTTTTAAAGTAATTGAATTTGCTGAAAACTTGCTTACATCCTTTTCACTTTTAATGAATGTTCCGTTTTTGGGATTGGGATAAAGTCCTTTGGGACCAAGTAATTTTGCAAATGGGACTAACTTTGGCATCATCTCGGGAGTCGCGAGCAGTACGTCAAAATCTACTTTCCCAATTTGCAATTTTTTAATAGTATCACTGGAGGCGAGTTCGATTTTTTTTGTTTTCCATGTCGAGTGGGGTAATGTTAGATTGGCGGTTAAATTGTCTTTTTTAACAACCAAGTGGATTTCTACTGTTGAATCGAATTTTGTATAAGAAATATCTTTCAAAAGCTTGAGAGCTTCAGCGATCTTGTATAACTTTGTTGTGTTAACTTTAGACTTGGATTCTGAGTATTTTTTGCTTCTCTTTTTTGGCCCTTTTCTTAACTTTTCGGCTTTCTCAACTTTTTCTACTTGTTCGATTGGTTCTGACTCTATAGCAACCACTCGCTGTCCTCCCTTAAGGCCTGAAATATGAATCTTTTGTTTTTCCTCTTTTGCTTTTTTTCGTTTTTCATAAACTTCTTTTCCAGAAAGTTGTTTCTCTTCGGCCTCCGTTATAAAAGCTGTTTTTGTTTTTCCCATTATTGTATCTTTACCCCCATCGATCTTGCTGTGCCCTCCACAATTTTCATTGCAGCCTTGACACTATCGGTATTTAAATCTCTCATTTTTTCTTTTGCAATTTCTTCGGCTTGCGCTTTGGTTAGTGTTCCAACTACGTCTCTGTTTGGTACTCCTGAACCTTTTTCTAAATTCAACCTTTTTTTGATCATGTCTGAAACGGGCGCAAGTTTTATTTCAAAATCAAAACTGCGGTCTTCATAGATTGTGATTACTGCGGGAACAGTATTACCTTTCATGTCCTTTGTTTTATCATTATATTGTTTTACAAAGTCCATTATGGCAACTCCGTGTTGACCGAGAGCGGGGCCCAATGGTTGAGCCGGAGTAGCTTCTCCTCCAGGAAGATTAATTTTGATGACTGTCTTAATTTTCTTAATTGCCATAAATTAAATTTTGGTAATTTGTAGGAAGTCAAGTTCGACAGGTGTTTCACGGCCGAAAATAGAGACTAAGACTTTCACTTTCCCTTTTTCATCATCCATTTCGTGGATTGATCCAAGAAAGTCAGCAAAAGGTCCATCTGTAATTTTGACAGCTTCTCCGACTGAAAACTTGGTTTTAAATCTTGGAGCCGGAGCGCTTATGAATTTCTGAATGTTTTTAACCTCTTCTTCTGAAAGTGGAGTGGGGTTATTTCCTGAACCCACAAATCCCGTGACTCCGGGAGTGGTACGGACACCCAACCATGTAGGATCATCAAGCTCCATTTTGATAAGCATATACCCTGGGAATATCTTTTCCTTTACAGTGGACTTTTTGCCGGATCGAATGACTACTCTGTCTTGGGTGGGAATAAGGACCTCCAAAACTTTGCCAGTGAGATTCATGGTTTCGACTCTTTGGCGAAGTGTTTCGGCAATTCTTGCTTCATGGCCGCTTGTTGTGTGTACTACAAACCATTTCGCTTTTGGGTTATGACCCTCATTGATTATAATGTGTCCAGGTATTTTTTTAGAACCAGTGCCGCGCTCGGCAACACCTGCATCATTTAATTGTGTTTTATTCATTATTTATTTGTATACAAGTAATTCTAATAGTTTGGTAAACAAATAATCTATACCCCCAAGATATGCTCCGACAACCACTGAGACAACTACCACAATTAAAGTCAATTTAATAACATCATCACGCTTTGGCCAAGTAACTTTGGAAACCTCAGTTTTTACTTCAGATAAAAATCCAAAAGTGTTTTTTAGAAGGTTAGTTTGTTTCACAAGTTAAAATTGTACCTTTCTTTGATAAAATATTCAAGCAATGCGGTTTCCGAATTTAAGTTTGGAAAATATACTTTGGGATAAAGGGTTTAGTATCGTTGCAGGAGCAGATGAGGTAGGGAGGGGATCATTTGCTGGACCGGTAGTTTCGGCAGTTGTTGCTTTTAGTAAGTCAATAAATCAGTTGGTCAATAATTCAAACAGTCCAAGGATAGATGATTCGAAGAAATTAACAACGAAGCAAAGAGAGATTGCCGACAAGTGGATTAAAGAAAATTCTATTGCTTGGGGAATTGGAGTGGGTAGTGTGACATTAATTAATCATGCGGGAATAGTCAAAGCGACTAATTTCGCCTTTCGTTCGGCTATTAAACTTATGACAAAATCCTTGGATAGGCGTATAGATTATTTACTCATAGACGCTTTCTATATCCCTTATATCGGAGGAATACGTAGGAGCAAACAGAAACCTATAATTAGAGGCGATGAGAAAAGTGTGTCTATAGCATCAGCCGCGATATTGGCAAAAGTTTATAGGGATAATTTGATGATTGCGTTAAATAAGAAGTGCCAAAAATATCTTTGGGATAAAAACAAAGGATACGGAACAAAAGAACATCGGGATGCTATTCTAAAGTACGGAGTTACAAAATATCACCGAAAAGCTTTTGTTGATTAATAACTCCTTTTTTTCTCTAATTCTCTAAGGTGCTCTATTCTGTATTTTTTCTCTTTCCTTCGCTCAGACGGACTTTTATATCTTTCGCGCTCTCTGTAATCAATTAATATTTTCTCGGAAAGGACCTTTTTCTTGAAGCGAGCAATAAGTCTGTCTTCCGTTTCTCCTTTTTGGCGTTTGACGAACACCATGAATGATCGCCCCCTCTCCAAAGTAGATTTGTATTAAAGACTTGATGTTTAAATAAGCCATAAAAAATCACCATCCGGAAGTATTTTAACAAAAGTAATGTCAAGATGCCACTTGAAAAATTAAACCCCTTAATCTAATTTTAATCTAGTTTAAAATAATCTTTGGTAATGTTAGGAAATCCTTATAAAAACGCAAAGGCCCAACTAAAGGAAGTGTCTAAAATTATCGGATTAACAGCAAAAGAATATGATTATCTCTCCAAACCGGAACACTTCTATAAAACAAAACTCAAGATAAAGCTTGATAATGGTGAACTGGCTGCCTTTAGCGCTTTTCGCTCGCAACACAGTAGTAGCCGCGGACCTTACAAGGGTGGGATTAGATTTCACCCCGGAGTAACGGAAGATGAGGTAAAAGCGCTATCTATGTGGATGAGTTGGAAGTGTAGTGTTGCCGGAATTCCATATGGTGGAGGAAAGGGAGGAATAGTGGTTGACCCTAAGATGTTATCAAAGACTGAACTTGAAAGGTTGTCACGAGCCTATGCCAGGTGGGCCTCTAAATTTATTGGTTGCTGGATTGATATTCCCGCGCCCGATGTTAATACCGACAGTCAAATCATGGCTTGGATGGTGGACGAGTATGAAAAAATTCAGAATTATAATCCGCGGGCGTCTTTTACGGGAAAGCCAATAGAAATTGGCGGGTCAGAGGGGAGAGAAGAAGCGACAGGTTTGGGTGGTTTTTATACGTTAGAAAATTTAACTAAAAAAATTAAGAAATTTAGAAATAAAAAACCTACAATTGTAGTGCAGGGAATGGGAAATGTGGGGTACTGGTTTGCAAAGTTTGCTCTTGATGTAGGATATAAAGTTATCGCAATTTCAGATTCAAAAGGTGCTGTCTATAACCCGAAGGGGATTGACATAGAGAAGGTTGTTAGACATAAAGAAAAAACAGGGTCAGTTGTTGGAATTTACGACGAGCTAACTAATGACCAGCTTTTGACTCTTGATGTCGATGTCTTGGCACCAGCCGCTCTGGAAAACGTGATAACTGGTAAAAATGTCCAAAAAATAAATGCCAAATTTATTATTGAGCTTGCCAATGGTCCCACAACTCCTGATTCAGATAAAATTTTACAGAAAAGAGGGATATTGGTTGTACCTGATGTTTTAGCCAACGCTGGTGGAGTGACAGTTTCTTATTTTGAGTGGGTCCAAAATCTTTCAGGTTACTATTGGGAAAAGCGTGAAGTTTTTAAGAAGCTTAAAAAGATAATGGACAAAGCGTTTAATGAAATGTGGAAAGTTCACGTTGAAAAACCCCAGCTTACGCTTCGTATGACTGCTTATGTTACAGCCGTCTCCCGCGTCGTTTCCGCTATGAGAGTATTAGGAAGAGTTTAATCTCACCTTTACTATTATAGGATGCAGTGTTAGAATGTTTAAAACCTGTTTGGCAATCACTAAAAAGCGGTGATTTTTAGCCGAATAGGCAATTTACGCACTTTGACATGCAGGAGAAAAGTGCTAAAAGCGGAGCATTCAAAAGGGTAGAAGTAAAAAATTATGGGCTTTTATTTTTTTGTATGCTTCGTTTTGGAGCGCTCCATCCGGAGATTTCCGGAATTAGAGAAAGGAGGGAAAAAGAAAGAAATAGTCGTATTGACGGGATTTACTCGTCCCGGTTAAGTCGTTGATCGCGCGAAAGGAGGAACACCATGTACGCGCGAATTTTGTCCGTACTTTTGGCTGCGGCTATGTCCGTGGCCCCGATCGGCGTGCGACCCGCGGTCGCACAGGGTTGTACATATACGGTACAATCTGGCGACACTGTGGAGGGTGTCGCCCAGAAGTACCAGACAGCGCCGTTTGCGTTGACGGCGCTGAACAGGAATAACGGGAACACGAGTTTTCCGATGTCGGGCTCGCTGGAAGCTGGGTCTGTGATCCGGGTGCCGTGTATCAGTTTGGCGCGTACGCCGTCGCCGATTCCCCAGCCGAAATCGACCCGTATCGGGAGGGTGACGCCCTATGTAGGACCGTCGGGGGCCTGCGGAACCGGGAGTGAGCTCCCGCTCTGGTCGACGTCGCGAGATGACTTCGCTTTCGCTCTAATCTGGGCCGGCTCGTCCTGCAGTGTGTTCGAAGTCATTGACGCCCGCCAGTACGGAGGCGTCACATTCTATCGGGTCGGGTCCTACGTTGTCCGTTCGAGCGACGGCTGGGCACCCAGCGATGGGCCAGCCTACACTGTAACCGTCCCGCAAGGGTACGGGTCATGGGAATCGTACTTGGACCAGATGGGCAACCGTGTTTACATGAAGCCCGGTTACGAGGCACAGCTGTCTAGCGCCGTGGTGATTGGCGCGGGTACTGTGCTGCCGCGGGTAGCCGCAGCCGTAGCAACTGTTATTGGTGTAGTCGCAACAGTTGCCGGCGGATTCCTGGTCATAATGGTAGGAGTTTCGGTGCTTCAAGCCGCGGCCTACCCGTCAGCGCGAGTCTACGCGCGGCCTATCGCCCGGCCTGTCGCGACGGCAATGCCGTACAGCCCACCCCCCCCGGACACTACGCAGTGTCGGGCCGCGTGCACGATAGCACGTGCATCGGGTTTCCGGCGGTATGGAAGCTTGGCTCGTTTTCTTGGAGTGACAACGTTTACAATTAATGTCACACCTGGCCTTGTATCTGTAGTGGACTCGGCTACGCTTGATATGTGTGGAGCAGTACTAAACACACCAACATGTCGGGCTGCGGGGTACAACGCCTCATACAGCATCGAAAGTCAAGACTGGGTGTTTACCTGTCCCCAGTAAATGAAAGAGTCCCGCCGGCACTGCTGGTGGGACTCTTTCCTCCCAGGGTGGGAGGAAAAGGGGGCCAAAGCGGCCCCGCCAAATTTCCAAAACCCACTCTTACATAAGAAACAAAAACTCCTGCATGCCAATAATATAGAAAACTTATATAATAATCCTATGCTTCATCCGGATGTAACAGTTAGCAAAAGTGACGTCGAAGGAATTGGTCTTGTTGCAGCTCGAAGCATTCCTGTCGGAACAGTCATTTGGAAAATGGAACCGGACGCAATCCAGTTAACCAAAGATAAATTACCGACGATTCAACCGGAGTACCATAAATTTATTCACCATTACAAAGATCATTTTATTTTTGTACAGGACGATAGGATGTATATTAATCACTCATGCGACCCAAATACCTGGTGGGCGGATGATGAAACACTGGTTGCCAAGCGGGATATTAAGGAGAATGAGGAGGTTACATATGACTATGCCACGACAGAAATTACCGAGGACACTATGCACAAATTCGCCTGCAATTGTGGGGCAGCAGATTGTCGAGGTTCGGTAACTCCTGACGATTATAAGGATCCGGATTTTCAAAAACTACACGCGGGGCACTTACCGAGTTGGACACAAGGGGCTATTGTTAAAACTGCCTCTACATTTCCAAGAAATGCTGTTTGAGATATTCTGTCAAAGCGAGACTTTCCTGTTTTCTTTGGACAACATCTTCTATTTGAGGGACACAGATGGGTTTTCCAAAACTCAAGGATACACGATATCTTTGGGTACCGTCAAATAGCCGGGGAAGGTAACCTTTAGGCATTATATTTTCGAAGCCTCTTAGTCGTACGGGAATAATCGGATAACCGCCTCTTAGGGCAAGGTCAGCTGGTCCTCGTCTCAAATCCCTTTCCTCCAGTGGTTTACGAGTTCTTGTGCCTTCGGGAGAAAATACCAAAGTAAAGCCGTGATCAAGAACTTGTCGACATCGGATTACGCTCTCTTTTGCCTCAACCCTATCAAGTGGTATGGTTATAAGCATTAAAGAGCTAAAAACTGCGTTTACAGAATTTGAATACCAACGGTCTGCGGCAGCCGGAAATACTTCAAATTTACGAAGATCATATGGGGTGCTTTTCCTTATTGAAATCGGATCAAGATGGCTGGTATGTGGGAAAAAAGCTACTACAGACGGGTGGTTTCGAATGCCGGCCAAGTGCTCTTGCCCTGTGATTTCATATCTATATATCCCTAAGGGTATAGCAAGAAAATTTCGGGCAGATTCAATAATTGGACCATTTCCAGAACGTCCAACTTTGTATTCTGCAGTCATTTGCGCATATCACACCAAAACTTCTAAAATTTGAGTATTTCCTGTTTTAGCTTTGAAGTATCCGGTTTTGGTTCTATAACCATCATCCAACCTCCGCGCCTTTTGGTTGCATAATCAAGGTGATCTTTATCGATTTTTTCCAATGCAAAAAGTGAGTCGTTTATTAGGTAATTATCGCCGTCTTTGCCCTTTATAATTATTGTGTGGCGGTAGTCTTCTTTTGGATTTTTATAAATGTCTTGGCCCCACAAACTAATAATTACAGGTGTATTCTTTTGGAGATAAGAATCGATGACTTTTAAATTTGGTAACTCAAATTTAAACAAACCACCAAGTTTTAGATACGAAATTTGTTTACTAATTTCTTTTTTAGTTCCAAACTCCTTTTTATCTTTTTTAAGTTCTTTTAAAGCAGAAATGAGGCTTTTAGTACTTTTATTGTTTGAGTCAACAGTATTATTGTTCCAAAAATGCCAGTCATAGTGATGAATTGTTGCTTGATATCCTTTTTTAATTGCGATTTTTCCAAGGTCTGTAAAATATGCTCCCCAAAGACCGGAATGTTTTTTGTAGACATGAAGTTTTTTCCAGACTTCATCTTTTGTAATTTTATCACCGAAATACTTAAAAACCATCAACACGCAACAGCGGAGACAATCGTCACTTTTTGAATCCTGACGAATAAGGGGAATATCTATCATTTGCCCACAGTATATCAGATTTTGATTTCAATATTGAATTGGTTAATTTTGGATATTTGAAATTTAGTTAGAAATTTACAGAATCCCATTAAACTGATTATCTGGTTCTTTCGTTTGTGATAATATTTGGGCTATGTTTGGAAGTGAAAGACTGCAGATAATAGACTTACTTAAAGAAGGATTTGCTAGGCGAGGAACAAAAAAGTTTGTCACAGACGTTGACGATACGATTCTTGATATGTCATTAGTTTATCGAACAAAAATGAAGGAGTTTGCAGCGGTGATATCCGGTTTCGCAAACACAGATCAAGAGGAAGTATTTAGTTTATTAGTAGATGCGCTTAATGGATTGCGTCGTGATTACAATGTACACCCAACAATAATGCAAGAGGCGGCGAGGGTTGTGGCATTAAAATACGGTCTAAGGTATTACGCAGACGAAAGGGTAGTTGTGGCCACCGACAGATTAATGACAATTTACGAAGCTGCCCCGCCAGTTTTTGATGGAGTTCATGAGGCTCTTCAAGCAATTAAAGCTACAGGAATTGAAGTCTTTGCTGTAAGTAACGCTGATCCAAGTTGGACGAGAAATATTAAATTACCCCAAAATGGTCTATGTGATATTTTTGGTGACAATGTTTATTGCATCCCTCCGTATGAGTTTAAAGATGTGCAAGGTTGGCTGAGAGCATTTGATTGTTTAGGAATTTCTCCTAATGAAGCTCTCTGTGTGGAAGATAACTGGCGAAGCGGTATTGCACCTTTAAGACAAATCGGCGTGCCAGATAGAAATTTAATTAGAGTGAAGACGGATTATGATTATGCGAACCATGGAAAAATTGACGGAATTGAAGAAGTAGAAATGTTTAAAGACATTGTTGGGACAATAATAAAAGTCTAAAATAATATAGTTGAGTAAACCCCGCACCCAAAATCTCCGTGTTAATATAAATATTATTTCATATTAAATATTGACAAAAGTAATACATTTTGGTATTTTTTAATGCATATGGTTTATACAGTTTCTGTTACATCACAAGGACAGATAAGCATTCCAGTTAAGTTTCGCAAAGAGCTTGGGTTAACGAAAAACAGTAAAGCAAATGTGTCTTTGGAAGGGAAAAAAGTAATAGTTGAGACCGTGCCTGATTATACTCAACTTCGCGGAAGTTTGAGGACGAACAAAAAACCTCTTTCTAATAGAGAACTTCACGAATTTGTTGCTCGAACTGTTGCTAAAGAATTTGCTAAAAAAATGAAAAGAATGGGTCTGGAGAAGTGAAAACTTATATACTAGATACGAATTGTATTTTGAGATATCTCCTTGACGATATTAAGCTCCAAGCTGATAAAGTGGGAGAATTGTTTAATAAAGCAAAGAAAGAAAAGTTAGAAGTTGTCTTGCCACAAGTAGTAGTGTTTGAAGTTCAGTTTGTTTTGTCGAGCTACTATTTGCAGAAAAGAATGAACATTGCAGATAGAATTGAGATTTTGATTTCTTTGGATTTTCTGAAAGCTGAATCACAAGATATTTTTGCTAAGGCTTTAAAGTTCTATAGAGAAAATAATATCTCATTTGTTGATAGTTTTCTATTAAGTAAATGTATTATAGATAAAATTGACTTATTTACTTTTGATAAAAAGCTGAAAAATCTATTCAAAAAATATAAGGGTCGAGACTAATATCGAGCCGAGCAATATAAATATTACACCCCAGATAACAGCGCTTTGATCAGTGTGAGTTTCTGGGCCGAAACTTTTGTATCTCAAGGTAATACTTTTGTTTCTAATTGCGCGAAGTCCTTCAAATATAAATGCCAGTCCAAAGGCAAATAGGCTAATTTTTCCAATCTGGTCACGAGTCAGAGCTGGCATTATAAAGTACTCTTGTCCCTCTTTTGTTTAAAGTGTTCGATCAAAAATCCAACCAATGCCCAAAAAATAATCAGCAAACTTGAAAGAACCTGCCACAGTTGAGGAGAGATGTTTTTGCCAATAATATCATATGCCAAACTAAACGTTAATAAAATGCCGATGGCCGTAGTTAAGGCAATTGCAGCGAAATAGTCGAACAGTCTTTTCATTATTTTATAGCCAGTGAATCCAATATTTTTTTACTAATTTCCTCAAACCCTTGATTTTTTGGGTCTTCAACAAGCATCGTGATTTGTAAATATTTATTATCACTTGTAGGTATAAAAATTAAATCAAAATTTCCAAGGGAACTCACAGAGTAAGTTAATCCCTTTTTAACTGCGATATCTGATTCTTTTATTTCCCCAACTTCGGTGTAAATTTCATCCTCTTTTTTGAGTTTCCATTCTTTTTCGATAAATTCTTTGAAATCTCCTTCGAAACTTTGGTTGGAGAAATTGATACTTATTCCGTCGTACATTTCAGTGCCTTTTGATTGAGTGGGTCCAAGCAATACAAAAGTTACTGTACCATCTTCGTGTTCCCTAATTTCCATTAAAGACGGATATGCAAGCGCAAAACCTAAATTTTGCGATGTATATGTTTTCCAGCCTTCAGGAGTATTTTTTACCGAAATTTTAGGGGTCGATGTTGGAATAGACAGTGTATTGGGAGTTTTGGGGTTCGTCGACGCGTATACCGCGATGGTAATTAATATTATTACAATTCCCAGTAATCCATAAAAAGATTTGTTTTTTAGCACAAGATTAATTATATAATACTTTCAAGTATGGATTTTAATAAACTGCTCAAGCAAAAATTAATTGAGAAGAGAGAAAAACTAATCAAAGGTTTAACTGCAGCAAAAGAAGCTAGGGACAAAGCACCGACTGCTATGGAATCGCATAGTGACACCACAAGGAGTCAAAATGAAAGGCTTGCGGTTGCTTTGGAGTCAGAATTAATCAAACTTGATATAATAATAAGCGATTTTTCCTCCAGTGAGTGGAAATGTGTTGAATTATCAATCGGCGATAAAGCATTGAAGGTTTGTTTGGTTCCCGAGGGGTTCGGAGGAGAGGACATAGGAGATGTAAAATTAATTTCTTCAAATTCACCACTTGGATCCGTAATTTCGGGAAAAAAGAAAGGCGAGGAATTTACCTTCAACGGCCAAAAAGGGAAAATTATCTAGGGTGACCAGAAAATGTGCGGGGTTTCCCGACCGCACAGTCGCCAATTGATGCCCTTTCTACGTTTTATGGCTCTGCATTGAACAGCTTGCTTTTTAACGAAAAAATTCTAATTGAGAAGAGAGTTTATTTATTAAAATCGATTACAGCAAGAGTAGTTAATAACTTACATTTGAGTGTGTTAATTCTACTAATGCCACAGTCTACTACCCGACATTGTTCTTCATTAAAATTACTTTTGTCTTCTAAGGTGTAATACCCACAACTATCGCAACATCCAAGATACATATAATGACCATTGGTGACATTCATCCATACCAAAAAACCAACAATAAGGAATAGTATAATAATAGACAGAACTGTTGCTGGCACGGAGATTTCTTTACGAAGTAAATTATATATTTGCACTATGAATATTTTAACATGAATGGTTAATTTAGATTTCGCTGCAGAGGCTAGTAGATTTAGTTAGGAACTGGTTTAGCAGAAACTATATCGATTACATTGCTGCAAGTGGAAGCCCCCCTGCCCACTGGAGTTATTCTGACAACACCTAATTCAACTTGATTGTTGATGGTAGAAGATATAATTAGATTTTGTGTACTTTTATCGAGACTTTCTGTATAGATGTTTACAACCAGTTTTTCATCAATATACTTATTTAAGTTATTTCCGTTTTCTATCCAATCATTAAAATGCGCAATCAGTGTCTCATTACCTCCTGTTACAACTAAACCAGTACAAGTCGTAAGTGTGCCCCAATCATCCGCTTCATATTCAAAAAAGTAACCTTGTATTTTTGCAAACCCCTCAGGAGTATCCTCTTTAACAAAGAGACATCCATCAGTAGAACAAGAATCTACTTGTTTATGTGTTAAATTTCTATCTTGAGAATCGGTATTGTTTAGTTTATTGGGGGTAGGGGTCAATGAACTAACATCACCGACTTTGTTATCACTAGCCCCAGTTGTAGGAGATTTCATCAATTCGTTTACTTGTTTATTAAGAATGTTATTGCGGTATAGAAGATATATAGAAAAAATCAATGTTATTATTGCGGTAACTGTAAGCACAAGAATGACAATTTTCTGTTTTTTTAATATTTTTTTATTGGTGTCTTTTGATACTAATGTGTTGTCAGTTGGGATTTGTTGTGTTGAAGTGTTATCCATAGTTTAACTATAACATAATGAGGTTATAGTGCACACCAGATGGACGACGTTCAAACCTTATATAGCCCAAAATACCTGGTTTTTCCTGAAGAAGTAAAACAAATTTTTGCTGAATTTTTTGGTTAATCTAGGGAAAGAGAGGTTCTAATCCTAGGTGCTTTTCAATCCGGTCTATTCTTTTAAGAAGTTTTATATAATCTCTATCTAAAAAATTAATTGCATACTCAAGTTTCTTGTCTAGTTTATCAAACCCTTTTCTCATTTCGGATTTTAATTCATTCCTCAAAACCTCATTTTCAGTCTTGAAAGCCTTGGTTATTTGTTGAAGGTCGGATTTTGAAAGCATAACTGAAATATATAATATGCTAAAAAGATTTTCAATAAATCAAACAGCATCAGCAGCTCCTGATGGACGACGTTCGAACCTATTACATTCGAAATTTTACTTTTAAGCCTTTAATCTCGCCGTTAACATAAGTAAAAACGAAAAAATGTAGGTGGGGTGTTGTCATCCAGCCTGATAATCCAGTTCGAGCTAAAGTTTGTCCTTGAATAACTTCATCTCCAGGCTTTACGAGAGCACTACCCTTGGCTAAATGTGCTACTTGGGAAAATTCACTTTCATCGTGTTTGACAACTATCTCGTTCAAGAAATTGGCAAATTTTTCTGTTTGTCCGTGTTGGTCGTACTTGTCCGCGACTGCAACTACAGTACCCTTTAGGGGGACTCTGATAGTAGTTCCAACTTCGACTTGAAAATCAATCGCACCTCGGAGATTTCCAGTGTGAGCAGGACTATCGATGACTATGTGTCCCACATTGGTATTTTCAGGAAAAGGTAAGCTGTAAAAATTACTACTTTCTGCTAAATCTTTTTGCTTTTTTAACAGGACTGCAATACTTTTTAGGATTTCTGTAGCCATAATCACTGTATTGTATCATTTGAAGGAATGAGAGGTGGTGAGGGTAATTTGGACTAAATTTCACGCAAATTTGATTAAAGGTTGCAGTTTGACGAGGAGGACAAAAAAGTAAACTTTAGATCAGTCAAGATACTCTTCTTGACAATAATATAGCCAATATATATACTTTAGATATATGAATACAGCGGTAATTATTACAAAAACAGAGCCAGAAGTGAAAAAAATGGCTCAGCAAGTAGCCAAAGAAATCGGTGTTAGCCTTAGTTCTCTTTTGAACGCATATCTTAAACAACTTGTGAGAACTAGGAAAGTGGAATTTGATCTAGGGGAAGTTCCGAGCGAGTATCTTAAATCTGTAATCAAGAGGGCAGAAGAGAATTATAAAAAGGGCAAAACTTCACCAGCTTTTAAAACCGGGGAAGAAGCTGTTAAGTGGCTTGAAAAACATAGGGTATGAAAATACGGTTTGATCCCAATTTCATAGACACGTTAAAAAAAGTAAACGTAAGAACTAGAAAGAGCTTCAAGCAGAGAATTATAATCTTCAGTAAAAATCCATATGAGTTCCAACTGAATAATCATCCACTAAGAGCAGAATGGCAGGGCTTTAGAAGTATCGATGTCACAAATGATTACAGGGCTATATACACAGAAAAGGAAGAAGGAGGAGTAATAATTGCTTACTTTGTCGCATTGGGTACTCATAAGGAACTTTATTCCAACAAATGAGTTCCGAAAGTGTCTTGCAGCACCTTATGGTACGTTCAGATAAACTTAATGTAGCAGCACCTGATGGACGACGTTCGAACCTATATTACTCAAAATGCCCGGTATGGTCCAGCTTTTGCTACTACTTCCTAAGATTTTGAACGATAAAATACAATTAAATTATTGCCTTGTTTGTGCAATTGATATTCACCCAATGCTTCGTCAAATACTTTAATCCAGTCTTTTTCAGAGAGTGGGTAGCCTGCATCAAACAGGGCGTGGTATAGGTCTTTCATCGGTTCAATTAAAAAAATATACTTGAAGTTTCTTTTGACCTGCTGCAACATATTCACTTTATCTTTAATGTGATGTAAAGCGAATGAAAAAGTAGCGAGTTCACCTTTTGGTATAGAGTCGTTCAGGTCGAGTTTTTTAACTTTTAGTCCTTTATTTCTTGCTCTCTGTATCAAATATGGATTTCTTTCAAATCCGACAATATCTTTAACTTGAAATAGTTTCTTTATTCGAAGGGTGTTACTACAATCACCGCAACCTAAATCAGAAACCTTTCTTCCCAAGAAATCTTTCGGGATTAACTTTTGGATTGGGTTGAAGATTCTATCGTGAGTTTTAGCATAGGCACAACCACCGAACTTATACCCGATATTGTCTGCTATCCACTCTCTTATGTTCATATTTGAATTGTATCAAAATAGGAGTGTTTTCGTTGAGGTGGACGAAGTTAGAAAGTGGGGGTGGTGGGGGTAATTTGGACTAAATTAAATCACGTCGTTCGCGAACGAAGTGGCAGGGGCGGAGGGAATCGAACCCCCGTCACGGGTTTTGGAGACCCGGGTCCTACCACTGAACGACGCCCCTAACGTTTTATATTTTAACTCTTTTTAAAACTGTTTTCTAATTGTTGATTGTGATACCCTGATTTTATGTACCAATTAGTATTAATTCTTCACATCTTTGGAGCTTTAATATCTTTTACAATTCTTGCTTTGGCCGTACGAACAGTTCTTAAGGGGGCAAAGGAGAGATATAAAGGATATTTTCATCTGATTATGAAAATAGCAGTTTTTCAAATTACAACTGGAGTGTTATTGTTTGTTTTGCAAATTTCTTCAAGTTCACTGCTGCGTTTTTGTTTAGGACTTGGCCTTTACTTGGCACTTTTTGGCTTTGTCGAAGCAGTCCTTTATTTCAAAATTTACCCAAAAAAGCGTCAATTTCTTGCCAAATTTGTTTTACTCCGTCACTTGTTAATTCCTTTTTCTTATGGGAAACGTACGAAAGCATAGATAAAAGTATTCCACTTTTCTTGAGATTAATGATGTATCGTGCCGCGTCTGCCGGGTCATTTGGCAGTCTAATACCTCTCCAATGACTAGCGCGGTAAGTCCAATACGACAGCTCGTTGTTAGTTAGTATATGGTTAGTTAGCAATATAGAAAAAAGTTTTTCTTGATGTTTTTGGTCGGGGACAAGGTCATGTCTTAATAAAAAATTTAAATTGTCTTTCTCTTGGCGCCCAACGGGGTTTGTGAGAAGCAGAATAACACCACCCCGCTCTGTTGGTTTAAGAATTGATTTAAAGGCCTGTTCGGACGGCTTGGTAATTTCCACACCCGGGCGAAATGGTTGATAAAAAAGCGATTCATAATAGTTGACGGTTTGCTTTGCATTTGCGCCAATTGCAAGCTGGACATTCGGGTTGTTTCTGAGTTTTCCAAAAAACATTTTAGTGTAAATAGAATCTTGCCCAACTACAGTGAATTTATAATTCTCGTTTCGAAGTGCTTCGATTAATTTAGACAAAAAATTTAACTGAACTGCCGCGCCGCTTATTGGGATCTCGATGTGAAGTGGTTCACTACTACTTGGTTCAAATTGCTTCGAAAGCCGGTCAAACTCGTTTTTGTCCAGTTTTTGGGTAAGTCTTGGGGAAACCGGAAACGAAATGGTGACAACTTTTGTCTGAGACTCGCTATTGAGCATGGAATGAATTGTCAGTGAAGTCTTTTCGCTGGGGGAGAAAATGATGTCAGCATTGTTTATTACCCAGACTCTCTGTGGGGAGTCATCAGTCATTACTACAAATAAAAATATTTGTAAGTTTAACTGTTTTTCGAGTTTGTGTTTAACGTATTCGATTTCGTGAGCAAAGGCAAAATGAGTAGAAACGATTAACCACTTTTTAGTATCTGGATATTTTTTTCTTAACCCTTTTAATTTATTGACTATTTCTCTGCTATGTATGTGGTGATAAGTTTTAAATATTCCAGCTACGATTTTTTCAACTAAAGGATTAGTCTGATAAAACTCCGTGATTTTTTGTAAGACGGGTAGTATGCTTCCAAGCCTGTGAATTTTTGCTGCATTGATATTTTTAATACCCAACTCTTCCACATTTATGTTGTCTGGTAAGCCGTCTCGGAGGGCGTCCATTACACGGATGTGCCCGAGGCCAGTCGGAGCGGTTGTAAAGACAGTTAGGTTATCTTTGGACAATAGGTTATTCACTAACTCAATTATTCAATAATCCTTTAATTCAGACAAATACCAAAAGCTACCGACATTACTAAATTATTGGTTTTATTAGATTATTTTAATTTAGTGGTTTCTTTATGTAGTTGATATTTTTTGCAATGTTTACAGTACTTCCTCAAAGATAATTTTCCTTCAATAACATCTTGGAACACTTTTGTCTTTTTGGAAATAATATTCGTTCATAAACTTTTAGTTGCAAGTCGTACCTTAATTTCACTGGTTTTCTTCTGTAAATCTTAAAAATCCTCTCAATAAAAAGTTGACTACAAGATGAGTTTCGTTATGGGGCCTTTCCCCCAAAATTTCCTCTGCTCTACCAAATATTCCCGGATCGTCGTCTGTTCCATACAATTGGCTTTTGACAGTATTACGAGACTTACCCAAAACTTCAGCAACCTTAACCAGTGTATTACCTTTAACCCTTAGATCCAATACCTGCATTTGGGCGGGTGTAAGATAATTTGCCAAACTTTCATCTAATTCAAGCTCAATTCTTGCCATAAGTGATTTTTAGTGTTTATTTTAGCTTGGTCGTTTCTTTGTGAAGCTGGACTTTTCTGCAATGCTTGCAGTATTTTTTAGTTTCTAATTTCTTTTCCATATTAATTTTGTTGCGTTCGGTAATATAATTCTGGTTTTTACAGACAGAACAGACTAAAGCAACAATTTCCCTGGCACCCTTTTTAGCCATATGGGGACAATTTTAACATTTTGAGCTAACGTAAACAAGTCTTGACCTTATCAAATAATTGATTACCATAGGAAGGTAAGATGCAGGGAAATTCATTTAAACAGAAACTGATCTCTTTGTATGGAAAAGAAAGAGGCGAACTAACTGCTGATAAACTTCAAAAAATTATCGACAAAGCAAAACCTAAAATTATTTGTAAAAATAGATCGCTTTGGGATGAGAAGGATATAACACTTATTACCTATGCGGATTCATTTCAAGAAAGTGGTACTCCCACTTTGAAAACACTCAATAAGTTTCTACGAGAATATATCGAAGGCATGTTTAGCATCGTCCATATTTTGCCATTTTATCCTTCGACGTCGGATCGTGGGTTTTGTCCTTCAGATTTCTTTCAAGTCAATAAAGAGTTTGGTTGGTGGAGTGATGTAAAAGCAATCGGTCGAAAGTATAGGCTAATGACAGACCTTATTCTTAACCATGTTTCACTCGAGCATTACTGGTTCAAAAAATTCCTGGAGTCAGATCCGCGTTACGAAAACTTTTTTATCGCTTTTAGAGAAGACAATCTTCCGTCAGATGAGCAAATTAAAATGGTCAGACGTGGCAGGACGACTCCACTTTTAAATCCCTTTAATACTAAAAAGGGTGTTCGCTATCTCTGGTCTACATATAGCACTGGAGGAATTATTGACCGCGCCGACCTTAACTATCACAACTCTGAAATCCTCTTGGAGATGATAAGAGTGTATCTATTTTATTTAGAAAAAGGAATGAGAATATTGAGATTTGATGGAGTGGGAGGACTATGGAAAGAACTTGGCACGACTTGTAAGCATCTTTCTCAGAATCATACGATAGTTTCTTTGTTCCGGGGAATTATGGATAAAGTAAGTTGTGGTAGCCTTATATTTACTGAAACGACAACAGCTTCCTTTGAGGAAAACATTTCTTATTTAAACAATAAGGAGGCGCATGTTGTTTATAATTTTGCGCTGGCCCCACATGTTCTTTTGGCATTCTATACGGAATCAGCAGAAAAACTAGGCGTGTTTACTGATAGACTCAAGACTGATTCTAGGAGTAATACGTTTTTTAATATTCTTGATGTACACGATGGTATTAATATGTATGCGGCCAGCAGGATACTTGGTAAGAATGATCTTCAAATTATTTTTGATGGAGTTAAAAATCGCGGCGGAGAATTTTCATATCGCAATCTTCCCGATGGCGGAAAAGAAATAAAAGAAATGCACATTACTTGGTGGTCGGCATTGAGTAAAGATGGAGAAGAGCCGTTTGAGTTGCAACTGCGAAAGTTTATCACATCTCGGGCTATTGCCATGTCTTTTGCTGGGATACCTGCTGTCTACTATTTGTCGTTGTTTGGGGCAAAGAATGACACAAAAGCGTACGAGGCGACGCAACACGGGAGAGACATAAATCGTACAAATCTTTTTTATAAAGAAATATCTGAAAAGTTGTCTGACAAAAACAGCAGAGAATTCAACATTTTTAATGCATTGATGAATCTTGTAGAAAAAAGAAAAAGTTTGAAAGCCTTTCATCCAAATGCAAAACAAGAGGTTTTATATCTTGATCCACGTGTGTTTGCAATAGTAAGAGGAGAAGGGAAAAGTAAGGTGTTGGCACTTCATAATGTGTCAAAGCAGAAAGTATCTTTACATTATCAAAACAAGAATTATACTTTAGATCCTTATTCTTATTCTTGGAACATTCTTTAATTTATGAAGATTTGCATAGCGCATTTTAGGGTAGGGTTAACTGATGGAGTTTCACTTCAAATCGACGAAAGAGCCACGATTCTTAAGCAACTTGGACACGAGGTTTCTCTTATTGCGGATAATAATTCTCCTGGGGCTGATTTGGCAATACCTTTTTTTGACTATAAAAATAATTTGAGGATAAAGGAAATTCAGAAGGCAGCCTTTGGCACAAACCAACGTGAGTCTTCTGACCTTAAAAAAAAGGTTACAGTAATTGTAAGAGACATAGAAGCAGAGATAGAAGAATTCTGGAGGTATCGACAATTCACATTACTATTTGTTCATAATATTTTTTCTCTGCCAGTATGTCTTCCAGCTACGATCGCTGTTTATAATTTTTTACTTAAACATCCAGAGATTAAAACTGTTGGTATACATCATGATTTTTATTGGGACCCGCCTAGAATAAATAAATATCTGACTAAAAATGAATATATTAAGAAGGTTCTTAAAAAATATTTTCCTCCGAAGTTAGATAACATCAATCACACAGTATTGAGTACTTGGGAACAAAAGAAGCTGAAAAACCTGCAAGATATCGAAGCGGAAGTTATTACTGATACTTTTGATTTCAGCCGCAATTCATGGAAGCCTGATGAGAGCAATAGAGATTTTCTGAAAGACGCAAATATCACTGACGGACAATTGGTTTTCCTTATTGCATCGCGTGTTAGGCCAAGAAAAGGAATAGAGATAGGGATAGATTTTACGGCTTGGGTAAATCGTCTTTTGAAGCCTAAAGGAAATAGGCGGGCTGTTTTAGTTCTTCCCAATGACTATTTTGAAGATGAAAAAGGGTACATCAAATTATTGAAAGAGAAGGCCGAAGGGTTAAAAGTTGAAATTCGTTGGCTGCAGGATCTGGTTGGTTCCGAAGAACAAAAGGAGAAAGGGATGAAAAAATACTCGCTTTGGGATTGTTATGCTTATGCCGATACAATTTTATATCCTAGTTTATGGGAAGGATTTGGGAATCAATTTTTAGAGGCTGTATTTGCCAAAAAGCCGATAATAACTCTTGAATACCCGGTATTTAAAACTGACGTAAAACCAAAAGGTTTTGAAGTAATTAATATATCGGATAAAGTTGCCCTTGATAGTAATGGTTTGGCAAAGGTTAGCCAAGAAAGTTTAAAAAAAGCTACCGTTATGTTGTTGAAGCTATTAGATAACAAGAGAGAATACAAAAGATTTGTAAATAAAAATTTTCGGATAGGTAAAAGCAAGTTTCACACTAAAGTTCAACTTAAAAAATATTTAATAGTTGAGTCGGAGAGGTTTATTAAAAGTAATGGTATCTTAAGGATTATTTCTCCACTTCTTTTATCTGGAAAACTTATTGCCAGTGGAATTATGATTCAGAGTGCTTATGGTCTTGCAGAATCTATTATCGCTGAAGTTCCGGCTGAGGGTCTAACAAACTATGAACTTTTCACCCTCACTGTCAAGCATTTGCCAGATGAAAATAAAATTCGTTACGTAACTCTAGAGCTTGTAAAAGAATTTCTTACTTCTCCTAAGAGTAAGAACCCTCTTTTTATTTTTTTGGGAGGTTTGTCTGGAAAATCGACTTTGGCAAATCTCGTCGTTCAACAGCTTGGTATTGAGCAACCGATTGCTTTTGATAATGAAAAATATCATATTGCTAAGCCAGGAGAGTCGAAACCCTTTTTATGGAAAGCAACTTATGAATCGGCCCATGGGTATGTAAAAACTGTTGAAGCAATGTATCCGCACCTTTTGTGGATGATGGGAAGAAATTTATTTGACTATAAGCGATATAAAAAATGGTGTTATTTTTGGGAGGGGATTTATTTATCTTCTCAAATTTTGCGAAGAATTCACGAGAATTATCCAAACATCTACTACTTAAGCGTTTTCAATCTTCCAAAGTTTTCCGATATAAAGAGACAATATCTACTCCGGTGGCAGAATGAACTTGGCCTAGAGCAGTTGAAGAAAAGAAAAAATATCATTGACCAATATTTGAAAAATGTCAAAGCCATAAGAAGCAATATCACAAAAGGTATGGAGCCTATAGCGTCTTTTGTAATTGAAAGCTCTGTTCTTGAAGAGAGGCTTACAATATTCTATGCGATTTTGTACCAAAGACTTAAGGATATTGCTGACAAAGAGATTTCTGGGTGGGTTGAAAAGGTGACTAAAAGACCCGAATTAATAAAAAGCTACAAAAAGTTCCTGACAGAATAAGATCCTGGGTCGGGGATCGAACCCATTTTACTAAAAACTACTAAGCTCTCTGACGGCACCTGAAAGCCGATAGACCAAAGCCTCTGGAGTGAGGCCACTCCACAGGTTATTGGTCTATCGTAGGTTTGTAGGTTTGCGTTTCGGGTGATGGGGGCGCGGAGAAGCTCCGCAATTTGAGCATTCGCTCCCCAATGCACAAACGCAAACGCAAATACAAATAAAAGACCGCAGGCGACCGGCGCGCGGGTGGGCAAGGAGAATATTCCCCTTGGCTGATGCCCATTGGGACCCCGCGCGCCGGCCATGTGTGGCGACTGCTTTACTTCATGATCTCATCGCAGTCGCCCTGCTGATGCCAGGCGTATTCTGGGGACCAGGAAGTTCCGTTTTTGCGGTTCAACTCGTCCGCGAGCGCCTGGAAATTCTCCATCGTCTTCACGTCCAGGACCGGGTCAACTGTGGAAACCACGGTCCCTCCCTGGGTGCAAACCCAGGTGGGAGTATCGGACTCAGCTTGCCCGGGCGACCCGGATCCACCAGACGTCTGGGTTTGTTGCGGCGGAGGAGAATCGCACTGATACATCGTACCGTCTTTTGTGACGCAGATCCGGACGATCGGCGCCACGACAAAAAAGAAAAGGACCGCAGCTGCGACCAAAACCAACACCGCAATCAACGCGATTTTCATCTTTTCCTCCCTCCCGATGTTTCGGGAAGTTTGGGGCCTTATAGCCTCGATTGGCCATAAAGCCACGGCGGTCTCCCGACTGCTCGGGATAGATTGCCTTTTTGTCAGGCGGCAACCACTGCCTCTTGGGTCTTCCAACTTTTCGGCGGATTCCCAAGTTGAGTGGTTTGATTTCTCTCACCACGGCTGATCCGGTCTTTTTTCGTAGTCATCGGTAGTATTGGAAACTCCGACAACCGTTTCCTTGATCCGTTTCCTGGATCCATCCTGGTATTATTTTGTTCTGCAGCGTTCCCATCACCGCATTTGGTGATCCGAACGTGGATGCAGACTGCCCCCAGCGGAAATCTCCCGGGCCATTTTAAAAAACATTTCAAGTGCCGTCAGAAAACTTAAATTTATATGTCAAGGTGCAGCATTGACCTATAATATTATACCTTACGAAGTCCAGTATGGCTGTTATGTGAGCTTTACTATCTTTTCAAGCGATAGGGAAAGACTATTGAAGAGACTCTCAAAAACCTAAAGCAAGCAATGGAAGGTTGACTTGAAGCACGTCGTTATCTGGGATGGGAGCAACTTTACAACAAAGTTCGGACTTATTTTATCAAAAATTCCTGAAAATTGACATACCATAAATTACCGTCGTCGGCGGCTGCGGCGAGGAAAAGGCCCCACAAAATTGCTTCGCAATTAGCGGGGTAAAGGTTTAAGGGGAAAAGGAATCGCCGCAGCCGCCTCCGCAGAAGTTTACACTGAGCGAAGTCGAAGTGCTCGCCCCGCCATCCGGCGGGGCTCGCTTCCCAAAATTTTTCGCGCCGTTTGAAAATTAGAAAGGGAAAATGAGAAAAGTCGTTGTCCCACCCGCCAGTGAGGAACGTCAAACGTTCCAGCCACGTTTTACGTGGCGCCGACACACCCCCTAATAGTGATTTCGTCTCCTCAGTGAAATCCCAAATCAGTTAGGGTAGACCACTGAATCAAGAAGATATATCTTTCCTCGTTTTTGTAGTCCGTTTTTGGTTAGCTTATTTAGTTCTGATAGTATGCTCTTTTGTGGAGCGTTAACCATCCGAAAATCAAACCTAATTTCTTTTAAGAATGATTCCACTCTAATATCTGCATAAACTCTAATCCTTTTATAGATCGTTCGTGCCAATCTCTGATTTCCTGATCGTCAGGATTTTCTTGAAGAAGTTCTGCTGAACGCAGAGCAAACATAGCGTAATTGGCGCGAATAAGTAGGGGCAAAACACTTTTTTCGTGGTCTGTTAATCCGTTATTCTCCTCATATGTCTTAATGCTAGCCTGGAAAAGTTCTCTAGTTTTCTCAGTGTCCCCAAAATTAGCACATGTTTGTGCCAAAAAAATTGCCAGATCCACTACCCTTGGCTGATAATCCATACATCCCAAATCTAGTATCCGATACTCGCCAGTTGCCCCCTTTAAGATATTCCCCGGGTGTAAGTCTCCGTGAGCAAATGCTTTCGGAAACACCCCCTGTCTTTTCCCCAATGTCCTGCCGGTGAAAGAGTGGTATAAGTATTCCGGCATATCAAATTGATATTTCAGAACCCTAAACTCATTAACCACAGGAGTTATGGTCTTCAAAGTCTGGCGTAAATTCTCATTTGACGAATCATTTTCGTATGCTTCAGTCAAACGTAAAAGCGACCAACTGTCCTCTGCCGGCACGATTCCGTAACCTTCTGTCTGGTGAAATTTTGCCATAAATCTGGTAATCTCTTGCACGTCAACCACATCTGGATTTTCAAGGTAGCGTCCTACAAACACTGGCGAGATAGAGACAGCAATAAGTAGGGGCGAACTAGCAGCCGTTTCTGTCCGTAGTGTAATAAACCTATCGTAATCATTAATTTTTGAATTCCAGTTCTTAGTTGGTGCTGTTTTAACAATAGGAACGCCTGCGTCTTCCAGCTTTCTTTCCACAACATGGGTAGACTGTATTATATATTCTGCACGTTTAATTTCTGATTGATCATAAACTCTCATTTTTAACAAATAAGGTTTTTCTCCTATCCAGAAGGTATATTTTTCCGCTTCTAAACCGAGAGGGAGATGATGCAAGTACGTTGGTTTTAGCCCACTAAAATCGTAATTATCAGCTACCTTTTCAACAATCTGCCCAAGGGTTATGGACCCGGCAATTGAAGTCTCCAATAATGACTGTTGTTCAAACTCTAACTTATCTTCTAACATCGGTCGTTTGTTTAATCGTGGAGCCTGGGTCGGGGATAGGAAATCAGTAGATTTCATATCGCTTAGCTTGCTTTGTTGCTTATCCGACGGTTACGGATTTGCAAGTCGCAAGATGCGCGATCGAACTCGAGACCTCATTCTTTAGACGCAAGTCGCGGTAAGGCAAGAATGCGCTCTTCTGCCGGAGGCAGATAGATATTTGAAGTGAGTTATGAGCCTAGGGAGGGAATTGAACCCTCGCTCTAACCCTTACCAAGGGTTTGTTTTACCACTAAACTACCTAGGCTTGAAGCCAATTATACCACTTAAAAATACTGGACAGGTAGTTTATTTTAATGTTATGGTTAAATAATAGATAGGTAAAAGCCCGCTTTATTTTCGCACTCGGCTTTCAGGTACTATTCGTACACGCCTCGTGCCAAAATTGGTCAGCGGGTAAAGGGGGTGATAAAAATGGTTCCATATGGTGATGTTTTTGTAGGATCTTTCCAACAACTTTGGTATCAGTTGATGCTGTTTCTTCCCAAAGTTTTAGTAGCTCTACTTATCTGGTTTGTTGGTAAGTATTTAATCGATACGGCAGTAGGACTTTTGAAAAAGATAGAATTCAAAGGGATTAAACTTGCCGACAAAGCGCTTAATACTGTTACTCAGGTTGTGTTGGTTTTAGGAAAGTTTTTGCTCGTATTGATAGTTCTTGATTATTTAGGAATAGCGCAGTCTTTAGTTAATGCGTTACTCAACGGCCTAAGTTTTGCGGTGGCTATTGCCTTGGGGCTTTCATTTGGTAAGGCTCTGGAAGACGATGCCAAGCATGTGGTTAGCGAGGTAAAGAAACACTTTAATAAATAGAAGTATAGTCTTTGTGGGATTATAATCTATCTAAGTTTAGATTATGGGTGAAACTGGTTATTCAGAGCAAGAAGTTGAAAGTGTAGTTTCTACAGCAGCGTCTTCTTTGAAAGAGGAAGATTTAGGGTTAAAATCTAAACTCACTTCTAGGGCCTTTTATAAAGCGATAGATAGGGCTACGAGAGTTATTTCACCATTGACCGGTAATGTACCTCTTGAAGAACATCGGGTTGATAAGGCTTTGGGAGAATCCTTAAGAAGATTACGTAGATACAGGGACATTTTGTACGGAGAGGGTGAAGTTTCAAGAATTGCTGGGTCTGAAAACTTAGCTCTTTGGTATTATTTACAGGAATTGGGGCGAAGGAGTGGATTTAATTGGTCGAAGGTCGATATCTCAAAAGCATGTGCCGATGCAAGAAAGTTTTTAGACAGTGTTAGTTCTAGAGATAAAGAGCTTAAAGCTTTATCCGATCCGTATACTCCGACTATAGGTATAGAAGTAGAGTATCAGCCAAGCATTTTGTCGCGGAGAACATCAGACAGCTTGAGATCACGACTAAAGTTGCGTCCAGAGAAAACAGCAAGTTTAGGGGAGGAATTTATCTCCCTTCGGTCTTTCCATGCAAAAAATGAGATAGATCAGTTAAGAGAATTGGCTTTATATCCTACAGCTAGCCCTTCGACTCAGCTTCGAGAAACGCTTTATTTACTTAAGGAACACAGGATAAAATGGCCGGTTAATATTCACGCAACCTTAAGCGAATTAAATCTTAGTTGGGAGAATTCCGAACCAATGGTAATAACTAGTTTAATGATTGCTTGTGGTTTTTCAGATCCCTTCCTGACATCTGGCCAGGTTGGATATTACAAAGAACACGAAGGTGAATTAAATATTAGCGAGGTTATCAAAAAGTCGCCTGACGGTAATGTTTACCCACTTCACAGATTGAGAGATCGCCTGGAGTCAAAATATAAAGATCCAACTGTTTCTCGGGGGGTTGAGTTTAGAGGCTGTGCCCGCTTCAGCAATTTTAGTGATTTGGTAAGGTATTTGACCAGCCTGCAAGAGGCTGGCAAGCTCGCAATTGCACACCAGAAAGTGAAAGATCCCGGTATTGTTTCTGATCACAAGTTAAGAGGTTTGTCAGAAGGTTATGATTTGGTTTTTGACGACTGGGAAGAAACTCTTGCCGACTTGGGAATTAACTTGGGAATTGAGGATTCAATCTACAGGCTGTCAGATCCAGACTCTAAGGTGAGTGAAATAGTAATTCCGTATTACCGTGCAATTGCCAGAATATCGTTTCTTTCACAATCGGATCCAAAATTCCGTAGGAATGCGAGGGAACAACTTACGAGAGTGCGGCAGGTAGCGAAGGGTTAAGTCTAAGTTGGGAAAGCTTCATTTATGTAATATAATATCACTTGTAACGTGCCTTTCTAGCTCAACGGCAGAGCAGCGGTTTTGTAAACCGTCGATCAGAGTTCGACTCTCTGGGAAGGCTCCCAAGTCGAGGTGGCGGAGCGGACAATCGCACCAGACTGTAAATCTGGCGGCCGAAAGACCTACGTAGGTTCGAATCCTACCCTCGACACAAGGGTTCTTCATTATCCGATCGATTAATAATTTCGGGTTTGGAGTTTTCGTAAAGGATGACCCTGGTGTCCGTGTCAGAATAAAATTTCCTGTAGTAACCAGGTGGGTGAGCTGCCTCAAACCCCTCAGGGCTTTCGGACCCGCCCTCCCGATGTTTTAAATTGGTCAGGAAAGATTAACCGACACTTTCCACAGGGTCGGTTCTATTTTAGCAAATAAAGTCAATATATTACTAGACTAAAGTTGGGCTCGAAGGAAGCAGAATCTTCAAAAAAAAATTCATAATTGGGGAAATAAAAGATGAAATTGGTGATACTCCGGCAAATGGAAAAATAAGAAGGAACAATATGAAAATTCCATATCTCTGAAGAAACATATCAAGTTCATGTGCATCCTTTGAAGGAAGTATCCCAACTAGAATCTTTCCTCCATCCAATGGGTGAATAGGTATTAAATTAAAAACTGCAAGCAGAATGTTTAGTACTATAAAGGTGGGTACGATAGCTTCTGTCATTATAATTGGGAGTAAGGTACCCGTAGAACGTAGTACTATTGAGAATACTCCAGCAGCCACCAGATTTGAGGCAGGTCCGGCCAAAGATATCAGTGCCGCATCACGCCTGGGGTTTTTGAGATTATAGGGATCAAATTGTACGGGTTTTCCCCATCCGAACCTGAAGAAGATAAGCATAATAGTACCTACTGGATCAAGGTGCGCAAGGGGGTTTAAAGTAATTCTTCCCTGTAACCTCGGGGTCGGGTCTCCTAATCTATCTGCTGTCCAAGCATGGGAAAATTCATGGATTGTTATCGCAAATAATAAAGCTAGTATCCATGTAAAAAACATTATCGGGGAAGTAAATATAAAATCCAGCATTGTTAATTTGGAACCCTACAATTATAATAGACCGGAGTTGAAAGGTAAATTGTGAATTATGAGTTACGTTTGTGAGAATTGCGGTAAGCACACTGTTTTTGGCAGAAGTCAGCAACACAGACGAGGTGTTGCTGGTCATCGCTGGGAAAAAAGAGCTCAGGAAACGAAAAGACTTTTTAAACCCAATTTGCAGCTTGCAAAGGTTAAAGTTCAAGGAAAACTGGTTAGAATGAAGCTTTGCACAAGATGTATTAAGCGGTTTAAAAAAGATAATAAGATTTACATATCTTCATCCGCCAGTGTTGCCCTGGGATAACCTCGTACGAATTCATCAAAACTTACTGGTTTTTTTCCTTCTAGTTGGACTTCATCTAAAATCAAATTGTTATCTTTCACATGAGCTTTTAGAATTTTTAACCTCTTTTGAGCTTGCCCTTCGGTTCTTAAAAGGCGAAGGAAAGTCCACGCACCGGGCCATGAGGACATTGCGCGGATAAAGCGTTCTATGTTGTAGGTAGTTGGTTTTAGGTTATATTTAGGTATGAATCTAATTTGCCATTTTTCTCTGACTTTTTCGCCTTTAACTGCAGCTCTTAAATATTTTGGCGGTATAAAGCCGTCTTCTCGCGTAATTGTATTGGTAAATATTGCCTTTTTATGGTCTTGCTCTTTCAATTTTATTTTTCCATTTAAATAACCTGGAATTAAATCAACTAGAAATTGAGCAGATTTTTCGAATAATCTTTGTCGGAGGGTTTCAGTTGTGTCACCAGACGAAATGTCTTCTTTAAACGAGGAAACTATTGGTCCATGGTCCATAAACTTATCCATTTTAATGACTGTTAATCCTGTGGGGTTTGTGCCTGTTACTATGGCTGCTTGGACTGGGGAAGCCCCGCGAAAAGTAGGCAGAAGCGAAGGGTGGAGGTTAAGAATTCCCTTCGGGAAATGTTTAATGATGTTTTCCGGTATAATTTTACCGTAAGCGGCAACAATTCCCAAGTCAGCTTTAGGTAATTTCGTGCTTATTAGCTCAGTAACTATAGTAAGTTTTCTTTCCCACGCCCAGATATCAACTGCTGAGTGTTGGAGTTTATTAATTCTTCCCGCCGGCTTTGGTGGTTGTGTGACGACTCCTACAACCCCACTTTCTTTTGAATTGGGTACTCTGTATTTTTTATGGAGAGCGCTAGCTATTGGAATGACATACTCAGGTGTGCCGAAAAAAATGATTTTCATAATTCTACTTCTTCGAAGTTATCGCCTTCAAATTTATAAAGAGGTGAGTTTTGCTTTAGCACATGGTCGACAAAAAGGATTCCATTGAGGTGATCAATTTCATGCTGGATAATTTGTGCATTAAAGCCAAAAAAATCTTCGACTTTGGTAACAAGTGATTGACCAGACGGAGTTTGATATCTAATTTTTATCTTTCTCGGTCGTCTTATTGGTGAGTAGTAGTTTGGAAGCGACAGACACCCTTCAAGTAGTTTAGCTTTCGATTTTTTGTTCCCCTTTTTGAGTTTTTCAGATTTCAGGATTTCTGGATTAATGATAACTCTTTGCAATTTTTCAAAATTTACAATAAAAATTTGCAAAGACTTTCCTATTTGTGGAGCAGCAAGACCAATTCCTTCTGGATCCCTTTGGAACTTTAATGTTTGCTGCATGTTGGAGATAAGCTTTTCTATTCTTTTGTCGAATTTGCTGACTCTTTTTGCTTTTTGACGCAGTATCGTATCTTTGATGTCAGCAATTTTCAAGATCATGGGAAAATTATACCATTTAGCCACGCAACTTACCCTTTGAAATAAATTTCCTTCAATATATACTCGGGGTTGATGATGAAAAGAAAATTTTGGGACGTAATATCTTCTTTTTCTTTAAACAGGATTTTCGGGAATCTTTCTCATGAAGTAGGAATTGATTTGGGTACAGCAAACACACTTGTTTATGTAAGAGGAAAAGGAATTGTGATTCGGGAACCTTCGGCTGTGGCAAGAAAGAAAAAAACAAAAGAAATTCTTGCTATTGGGAGTGCTGCGAAACGTATGGTCGGACGAACACCGAAAAATATCGAAACAATAAGGCCTCTTAAAGATGGAGTGATTGCAGACTTTGACGCAACAGTTTCGATGCTTGACTACTATATTAAAAAAGTTCACGAGTCAGGAACAGTCATTCCCAAAATTCCAAGACCGAGACTTATTATCGGAATTCCATCAGGGGTAACAGAAGTTGAGCGCCGTGCAGTGGCAGAAGCTGCTGTCAATGCCGGAGCAAGACGAGCTGATTTGGTAGAGGAACCAATGGCTGCGGCAATCGGTGCAGGACTTAAAGTTGAGGAACCAGATGGTATTTTTGTAGTAGATATAGGTGGCGGTACAAGCGAAATTGCGGTAATTTCTCTTGGTGGAATAGTACTGGGTAGGTCGGTCAGGATTGCTGGAGATGAGATGAATGAAGCGATAGTTAACTTCGTGAGACTAAAATATTCACTTCTTATGGGTGAGCCGACAGCCGAAGAGGCCAAGATGTCGATTGGATCTGCCTATACACTTGCCAAAGAGAAGTTTTTTGTAGTGCGGGGGCGTGATCTTGAGTCGGGTCTTCCCAAAAGTGTTAAACTAACTAGTGAGGAAGTACGCGAGGCTTTATCTCCGATTCTACAAGAAATTGCCAAAAACATCACCGAAACAATAGAAGAAGTGCCGCCGGAATTGATTGGGGACATTACAGACCGCGGGATAATTTTGGCAGGCGGTGGGGCATTACTTACAGGAATCGACAAAGCACTCTCGGAAATTACTCATCTTCCTGTGAATATTGCAGAAGACCCTTTGACTTGTGTGGTCAGGGGGTGTGGAATACTTCTTGAAAACGATAGTTTACTAAATAAAATTAGGTTTACCAGCTAAAATGAGGAGTTTGACCAGTAGTTATGAGCAAAGTTGGCTGTCATGGTTTTTAAGAGGGATTCTAATTTTAGGTACTTTAGTTTTATTTGCCCGACTTTTTGAACTTCAGGTAATAAAAGGCAATTATTACCGCGACTTATCGGATGGAAATAGAGTACGTAGAGTTACAATTAATGCACCTCGGGGAAAAATTTTCGCCCGTGGTGGGGAAGTTTTAGTTGACAATAGACCGGTTTACTTTAAGTTAGTTTTGACTGGAGACGGAGGTTATCAAAAGATTGAGGTTGAAGAAAGTGGTCTTGACACAATTATCGAATACAAAAGATTCTATCCACTGGGAGCTGATCTAGCCCATGTGACGGGTTTTGTGGGCTATGTTGCGGAAAGCGAGCTCTCGAGAGTTGAACCGAAGTGCCCTGAAAAAGGGGCACTTAAACTTAACTCATGGGTTGGAAGAAATGGGTTGGAGGAAACTTACAACTGTGGACTACGTGGTTTTGATGGCGAAGAGCTTATTGAGGTTGATACTCATGGAAATAAAGTCCGAGTCCTGGGAAGAAAACCTGCAAGAACAGGTGAGGACATTAGAACGACGATTGACTACGGTCTTCAAAAAAAGGCCGTTGATGCAATTAAAGGAAAAATCGGTGCTATAGTTGCAACAGATATAAAAGGTGAAGTGCTTGCACTTTACTCCTCTCCTTCATTTGACCCCAATCTTTTTGTTGATTCGAATTTAGCTTACTCCTCTCGCTTGGAGAATGTTTTAAATGACAGTAACCACCCTCTTTTTAATAGAGCCATTGCTGGGCTTTATCACCCAGGCTCGACATTCAAAATTGTTACCTCTATAGCAGCTCTCTCTGAAGGAAAAATAGATGAGAAGTTTATTTTTGATGATCCGGGTGTAATTAGTATCAATGATTTTGAGTTTGCAAACTGGTATTTTACACAATATGGTGGACTTGAAGGCGAGCTGGGAGTTGTACGTGCCATTGCACGTTCGACAGACACGTTTTTTTATAAGGTGGGGGAATTAGTCGGTATAAAAAGCCTTGCTAGTTGGTCAAGAAAATTTGGCCTGGAGGACAAATCTGGGATTGATTTGGCTGGTGAAGTAACTGGCCTTGTCCCCGATCCAGAGTGGAAAGGAAGAGTAAAGGGTGAGAAGTGGTTTTTGGGTAACACTTATCATGTGGCGATAGGGCAGGGAGACCTGGCGTTAACTCCGCTCTCGGTTAACCAAATATCTTCAGTTGTCGCCTCATATGGCAAAGTTTGCCGCCCTTTTATTGCAAGACGAGAAAATGAAGTTAATAAGAGTTGTAGAGAGTTAGGAATATCTACAAAAAATATTAGCTTGGTCAAGCAAGGAATGGTTGAAGCTTGTGAGACTGGGGGAACCGGGTATCCTTTTTTTGACTATAATCCCAAGGTTGCTTGCAAAACAGGAACTGCAGAGACTATTGAGATGGGAAAAACTCACGCTTGGTTTACAGTTTTTGCCCCCTCAGACGACCCCGAAATAATTCTGACTGTACTGGTTGAAAAAGGTGGCGAGGGTTCGTCAGTTGCAGCACCCATCGCAAGAGAGATTTTAGAGTTCTACTTCCAAAGAAAATGATCTTGGAAGTTCAAATATTTTATCCCTGGACGAAAGGTTACCCTACTAACCTGAAGATTTTGGAAAAGTTCGCCCCCAAAATTTTTGTTAGAGGTGAACTAAAACCTCAAGACAACCAATCTGTAGCAATAGTTGGTTCCAGAAATATGAGCGTATACGGTAAAGAACT
>MGGH01000028.1 GCA_001792305.1 Candidatus Woesebacteria bacterium RIFCSPHIGHO2_01_FULL_39_23 | reverse complement strand
AATAGAAAAGTCAACAAATTTCTTGACCAGATAAAAAGTCACAAACGAACTAATTCCGACAATTGCGTAACCTAGAGCTGCACCACCAACCCCCATTCTACTCGACAAAAATGGCAACAAAACCCAAGTTAGTACTGTCCACATAATCATCAGTTTGAATGTTGTTTTTATTCTCCCAACCGAATTAAGCAAATTAGTCAGTTGAGTAGATCCGGCTGCAAACATCGAATTAACGCAAATAAGTAAAAACGGTATGTAGGCTGAAGACCATTTACTATAGCGAGGAATGACGTTAACTAATACTGGAAACAAAACGGACAGGCCAACTAGACTTGGAAAAACTAAGGCGCATATAAAAAAAATGGAACGGGTCAAACTTCTTTCCAATTGAACTTTATCATCCTGCATCCGAGAAAATGCAGGAAAAGTAACTTTGGTTACATTATCCATAAAAAAACGTAGTGGGTACTGTGCGAGTTTTTGCGCAGTTCCAAGTATCCCGAGGCCAGCATTCCCCAAAATTCCCCCCAGAACAATTGTTAACCCATCATCTTTTAGTGTCGCCAGAAAATTATTAATTTGGTATGGTATTCCAAACTTAAGAAGACCTTTAAGTGAATCTTTAGAAAAAGCGATTCCCGGTTTCCATGGTTGTAATATGTAAATAGTTATCACCCCGACTACGCCACGGGTCAAAACTGCATAAGTAAAGCTTGTTATCCCCATTCCCCGCCATGCAAAAAAAACAACCACGACATTATAAACCACCTGTTCAACCACTTGCGGGATTACAAATTTACCAAATTCAAGTTTCCTTTCCAAAATAATCGAGGGAATGTTTTTCAGTGACGCCAAAAAGAATGAGAAATTTAATGCATACAGAAGCATTATTCCCTCATTAGTTAAATTGTGCGTACGGGCGAGTATCGGGCCCATCAAAAATACAAAAATTACGATTGTGATAACTAAAGTCTCCTGAACTAAAAAAACTGTTTTAAAATCAACATCTCGCGGCTTTTCTTTTCTTTGAATTAAAGCTGCACCAAGCCCAATGTCTGCAAAATAACTCAAAAAATTGATTGTGGCGGACACGACTAAAAATACCCCAAACTGACTTGGATCCAAAAATGCCCACAAGAGTCCCTGGGCAAAAAGAGAAATAAGATTTAAAACTAATGTGCGGCCGGTTAATGCCACTACGCCCTTAACAACTCGAGATTTCACAGCCTCAAGTGTAATCTCACTAGTCGGATCAAGATGTTCACCAATCTCCGCCACTTTTAAATTCTAATCTTTACAACCACTAAAATCTAGAATATTGATAATTACAACATAGCGATATAAGATACGATAAAATCCTATAATATGTTAGATCGTAGATTTGAATTTGGATTAGCTACTGAACCAGTCGTCAGTGATATACCACTAATAATAACCTCACTTGATCAACTTAAGGGCAGGACCGTTCGCCCACACTTTTATCCTAACGAACCTCATACTCATAGCGTGGACACTTTAGCAATGTTACTTCGCGACATGGACCTCGGATTACGTAAAGTGTTTCCAAACGCAGATTTAAGAATCCCCATAAAAGCCTATTTAGATGTTCCACATGGTATCGATCCGCCTGTGCTAAAAGGTTTTGCTCGCACTATAGATTGGTTTGCCGGGCTCCAAAGTTTGCATGACGAAGCGGTGAAAAAACTTGGTGGTCCATCTTCTTGCGGTTTCGGAAGCGAAATACAAATTACTTGTATTCATCAGGTTCCCACGCAAGCTCAATTCACTTTACCCATGATAGATCTTGAGGTAGACACCACTGATGATCCAAAAGCCGACCTTGATCCAGTAGTGGATAAACTTACAAGAGACGGTGTATCGGGAATATTTTTGAGATCTGGCGATATAGGTCGCGGAAGTTATCACTTTATCGCTGATTTTTTAATGATTGGCGAGAACTCTGTTTGGAAATTCGGAGGCTATTGTTTAACACAACTCATTACTAACGAGGGCTCTTACCAGGCTGTCAGAAATTATCAACTAGCTATCGAGTTTGGCCAGCTGTTAACCAAAACCGAATCCCCGGCAACAGCTAAAAGTATCGCCCAGGCAATGAGAAATAATGTTTTTTTTCGTCTATACCATCGGGGCAAAAGCGACCAGGGTTATTAGTTGACCCAAGACACATCGCTTGGAGCATCGATAGAGATTACTTTATTTTAAGAGGCACAACAGGTAAAGGTTATAAAGAACCACCGATTATGGTCGGCGAAATTTTTTGACTAGTGGATATGACAGTAAACCGATCCAGAAGATAAGCGATATTCCGTTGGCAATACTACGAATCGGGGTATTTTCAAGCCTTGCATATATAAAGTGCTCGCCCTGAGAAACGTCAATATAAATTCTTCCCCATTCTTCAGACTTATCAACATATTCTTTAACTTCTTTCCCATCTACCAAAACTTTCCAGTCAGGAAAATTCATAACATTAATCCGCAGCTTCGCCGATTCGCTTCTAATGTCGGCGAAAAACGAGAGCCAATTGGTACGCTCTGGATGATTTTCCGTATAGACAAGACCCTTCCCTTCAATAATCTCTCCATCCATTTTTTTCGGTGACTTTGGGGCAGTTTTTGCGTCCTTGGTGAGATAATCATAAATCCCAGCAGTCTGTTGGAGCTCCCAAGCTGCCCCAGAAAACTTTTCTTTATCGGTTAAAGGGCCGTTTTTACCATACTCAGGTTTAAAGTAAGACCAGTTTAGTATTAACAAACCAATTACCAATAAACTAACAAACCAATTACCAATTTTTCTTCTCAACAAGATTGGCAAGACTCCGATTGCAAGCGAGAAGGCAAAAATAACGATTGTCAAAAATCTCCATGAAAATTGAATATATTTAAGTTGAGGAATCGCCTGGTAAATAAAAATGGACTTTAGATGCGTCATAAATGCAGCAAACCAGCCAAAAAGCAGTAATAAAATTACTGTTAGAAACCAGTGATCTGATATCAGTAAATAGTTCTTTGACTTTAAAGCCTTTATAATTCGTTTTATCAGAAAAAGCCCAATGATAATCGAGATAATCCAGTGAAGATGTCCGATTTGAAAGGACATCCGATCTTCCGCATCCACCCAAACCGACGGGCCATACCCCCAAAAACGAGATATCAGAAGTTGGCGTAAACTTACAAAATGGGCTGTGTAGTCATAATACCCAACAAGCTGACCTTCGATCTGGGTGTACTTATTTTCAAGTAAAGCAGGTAAAGTAAAAAATGCTGCCAGACCAAAAGCAATTACACCACTTAAAACCAACGATTTGAAGGCTTCCAGACAAAATTTAATACTGTTATTTTTGTACCTTTTTACAATCCAAAGTAAACACCAAAGAGCAAAAAATGGGGTGAAGATCATAACCATTAAATTGTGAGATAGAAAGAGCCCTGCCCAAGAAAGAGAAAGAAGTACAATGTCAGTGTTCAGTGGTCGATGGTCAGTAATCAGTTTATAAGAAAAATAAAAAATTGCCGGGAAAAAAACTAAAGCCCAAGCTTCGTTCATTGCCCCTCTAACATAAACATCAACAGCGTGGTAAGGCGCCCAAATGTAAAAAATTGCAGACAATACTCCACCAAATCTTTTGAAAAACTTACTTGCGAGAAAATACATAGTTACCCCTGAGAAAATAAATGTAGATGCAAAAACGAGTTTTACGGTTCCGACAAAAGAAAACCCAATTAAACGAAACAACATTCCATATAAATAAGGCAGTGGCGGGTAAAAATTAAAAAGCGGAAAACCGAAGCCGTATCCCATGTCCGGCACCCAACGGCAGGGAACCTGAAAATCCTTGAAACACTTTTCCATCTCGAGAGTTCTCATTACTTGCAAATCGTCATGCATGTTGAAGTAGCCAGGAGTAAACAGGTGTCTGCTTGCCAAGATTCCAAAAAATAAGACAGCCACCAATGGCCAAAAATCCCGGGAAGAAACAAATCTTTTAAACAATTTCATTTATTGATGATATCAAGTCGAAGTGCCGTCTGTCACTTTAAATAAATACAAAACTTCTTGAGGGCCTTTAAGATTAAAGTGCCACGTACCCAGAGTTCTTGGCTCTTTCGGATATGCGGATATAAGCATCAGACCATTACTCTCTGCGTCCATTAGTAATCTGCTTTTATTGATCACCAGATATGTTTTATTCCCCGCCTTTAGAGAATCCGTAAGTGAACTTGGGACTTCCTTTAAGTCTATGCCCACCCCGATTACAGTGACATTCGGAACTCCTTGCAAATACATTTGTAGCCCATCAGGAAGTGTCCCGAAATAACCTTCTGTTCCAACCACTATTGACTTACCGGGATTTTCCGCAGTTTCTGTTTTTATATACCCCGCTACCTCTTTTATACCTATACCAGAAGTCCATTCTTCTAAATAGCCATTTCTTTCGCTTTCCGGCAAATTAGCTTTAGCAGGATTGGTCAATAAATCAAAATCGGAAACAAGCGACAGAATTACAAATAGCATACCAGTTAAAACAACACTCTTTTTTGCCAAACCCGAAGTTTTCCTCGACCAAACAAATGCCTTGCCGCCAAGGATAGCAAGGAATGGCATAGAGAAAAAAGTATAGCGCGACGCAAACACTTTAGCGTATTCCGACTGAATTAAAACAGGCACTAAAAATATACACCATACAACAAATAGTTCTTTTTTATATTTATTAATCCTGGTAGCAATACCAGCCAAAGCCAATATAACCAAAGGCCAGGGCCCAAGCTTAACCAACCAGTCCCAAAACATTCCCAAATGGGAAATAAGCGGATCCCTCCAGTTTTCAAAAATGTGAGAAACTGGATAAACGTAATCTAAATTTCGTGAATTTATCAAATGAAAATTTGGGCCTAATCTCAATATGTTATACATCACTTGAGAAATAAGAACCGGAAAAAGAAAAATAAAAGACAGTTTAATAAAATGAATTATCCGACTTCTGGTTCTAGTTGGCCATTTTGACAGATGCCAAGTTAACGGCAATAAAATCAAAAAAAACAATGCGGGGGATTTCGTAAGCATTGCCCCACCAAGCGCGAAACCCGTAAACATCGCATAATCTAGCCTTAACGTCTTTGAAGTTTTAACTGCAAAGAAAAACGTCCATATTCCAAACATAGTAAGCATGGAGTCAACTAAAGCAATGCGGTCAAAAAACAATGCGTATGGTGAAATTGCCCAAATAAACGATGAAACTAACGCAGCAAGTCTGGACTTGAACAACAGAAAAGTAACAGCAAAAAGCCCCATTAACGTACCGATTCCTGTAAAAACAGAGATTAATCTTCCCGCGAAAAGGGGATCTGAAAATCGATTAATAACAAACATCAAAATCCACATAAATAATGGCTGCTTTCCGTCAGACATTGGCAAAAATCTTAAGGTAGGCTCATTGGCCATTATTTGAGACCAGCGTATATATATCGCCTCATCGGCAAAAACCGGAAGGATAGTAAGATTTACCAATCTAAGAATAAGTCCAAGTGCAAGTATAAAAAATAAAAAAACTATTGCTTTTTTCATCTCTGACTCAAACTTAATATTTTCCTCTAATGTCGTTAAATTTAACCTTTGTAATCTGCCATAGCATTTCCAACGATTCACGAACATAGCGAACCAGACCTCCGCCTTTATTTTTACTAACGTCGCGGTCCTCCCACACGACCACCACTTCTTTAATCGAATACCCCATCTTTTTAATAATATGCAGTAACTCTACATCATATGAGGTTACTTGCCAGCCGGAAAGCCTCTTATTTTTTTGAAAGAATTGCAATTTTGGAAAGGACTTAGCAATCACGTCTTTTTTGAATAATTTAAATCCACATTGCGTATCTGAAATTTCAGCTAAAATAAAAGCCTTACGGATAGCTACAAAAACTATCGATCCGATCCTTCTGTATAACGGAAAGTTCTTGCGCATCAGTCCCCTTGAGCCGATTATTGCTCCATAATTACTTCCGGCAAATACAAGTAATTTATCCAACTCCTCGATCGGAGTAGATTGATCCATATCGGTAAATAAAACAAGTTCTCCTGAAGCCTTCTTGATGCCGTAAAACAAAGCTGACGGCTTACCCCCGTGAGGGTTCTTCAATAGTTGGAAACCATTTAAACTCGGTAACTGTTTTTCAATTAACTCTACGCTTTCATCTGTGCTTCCGTCATCGGAGATAATTACTTCCCAAGTAAACTTTTGTTTGGATAAGTAAGTCTTTAAACTCTTTAATACTCCACGCTTCAAATTTTGGACTTCGTTGTAGCATGGAATAATAACAGACAAATATGGCTTTATCACGAATTAAATTGTATCAAATTTTGAAGTAATATATTCCCATCTTACTTGAGTTTGCAACTCTCGTAAGAAAGATCTGCCTTGGGGCAGATTGGGTATGATCCCCAAACATACTATTCTAGGAGGCAAATTAAAGTATGTTTGGTATAGCGATTTTTCTCGATTTATGTTTTATGTATTATAATAAAACAGCATGGACGAAACACATGTAATAAGTAGCCTTGTGCCTCAAAATCTTCACAGCCGTAGAAAAGTCCTTATTATCCTATGTATAGTACTGGCCTTAGTTTCGGCAATGGTTTTTATATTAGTATTTTTCCCAAGCTTAATTTTCAAAGATCCGAAACAAGTGATTTATGATTCTATCAATAAACTTACCAAAAGTGATTCATTCAGTTTTGAGGCACAACTATTTGGACTTGATGATCTTGGAAGACTTAAACTTTCGGGAAGCTTCATAAAAAGCCAAGAGTCTTACTCTAAACTAAAGTTTGATTTTGTTACAACAACACCCGACTCTCCGGAGAAAACAATTTTATTGGACCTTGTATTTAATAAAGACGAAGTCTATTTAAAACCCTTTTACAGCGGATTCACTGAATTCGAAAACCAAGTGTTACTTGAAATTCCAGAAATAGGGAAAAGTGAAACATATAAGGTAATCCGACCGATATTGCTTGAGGAAAAATGGGTACTTTTCAAAGACACAGGAGAGTCAAGCGAAGCCACAAAACTTCTGAAAGAGAGATATCAAAATCTAATTCAGGAAAAAGATATAACTAAACTTGCCACAAAATTCAAGGAGACAATCATCATTAAATCATTCGATAAAAACTTTGAGCAAAATGGCATTGACGTTTACAAAATTGTCGCCGGTTTTGACAAGTCGAAATTGTCAGAATTTATCGATGAAATAGGCAATTCTATAAGAAACGATCTTTCGAAGCTATATGCAAAAGAAATTAAAGATGCAGTTGACTCTCTTAACTGGAATCAGAATTTACTTGAGATCTTAGTCGACAAAAAAACAGGTAACCTATTCTCTGTCGATATAAGTTTGCCTGACCTAAACGCAGTGGAAGAGTCATCAAGTACTTTTTATGGGGCACTAACTGACGAATATCTCCGGGCACAGCTTGAAAAAGAGTTGCGAAATAACCAATCTTTACCTCTAGTGAGGGTTATAAATATCCGATTCAGTGATTTTGGTAAAGTATCTAAAATCGACAAACCTAGTGATTTTGTAGACTGGTACGATATTTGGAAAGTAATCGAAAAAGATCTCGGGAGTTACTTTGACAACATTGGAGGGCTACTAGGTACTATAAACCCTACAAAACAGTTCGCCCAAGCAAGAGACACCAAGCGAAGAGCAGATCTTTATGCAATATCCAATGCTATTTACCAATTTGCAGCCGAACATGGCGGAAGGTTGCCGGACACGGATAACAACGACGCCACAAGCAATTTCCCAAAAATCCAAAAATGCATAGGTACTTCTCCAAATTGCTTCAATTTAGCCAATGCCGGTTGGGAAAATGGAGACATGGTTGTACCGACATATATCATGCAAATGCCTTATGACCCATCAGGCGGAACACTTTTTGACACCAATTACTCGATATACGCAGATTCTGCAGGACGAATTGTCATCTCAGCTAAGGGAGAAACTACTCCTGTAATAAGTGTGACAAGGTGAGATCATTGTGTAAACCCGAACATTGGGTCGGTAAGATTTGAATCTTCTCCACTGCAACTTTTTAGAACGCCCTCTTTCGTGTATTTTGAGTAATCGGGATAAATCAAGCCAATAATTCCAAATGTTTTGTCCACATCGATATCTCCTCGAAGTGGATAAACAATTGTGTAAACAGGACTACCACTAATAGGTTTGTTTACGTGAAGACTTTCCAAATAATAAAAATATCTGTAACCAAAATCATACCCCGGTTTTGTAATATAGGAGATTGCAATACAAGGATAACCCCAAACAATTGAATCTTTCTTAATATAGCCAACCAAATTTTTCCTATACAAGTATCCGCTTTTGTTACGTGGCAAATTAATATATCGGAAAATATTTATAACAGTAAAAATAATCAAAAATAAAAATCCGATTTTTTTGTGATTACCGATAAACAAAGCAATTAATAAAAACCAAATGAACGTAGTCCCATTGAGATAATATTCCGACAATATAATTGGATTGACGGAAAAAAATATAACCGGAATCGTTACCCAAACAAGCAATAATATAAATATTTTCCTGCCAACGATATTTTTAATAAAGAGATAAAATAAAATTGATAGCAAAAACGCTAGCCAATACAAATGGTTCAAGTTCAAATCAAGCGTACCCAATATATTTGCTACGTTTTTTGATAGTAATGTAATTACTCTTTCGAAATCTCCGCCACTGCCCTGGACAATGACTTCGGAAGATGAGGTTTTAAACAAGACGGCTTTTGTCATATTAAAACCATGTCTGGCTTCAAAAAAAAGAAAGGGTAAAAAAACCGCGATAAACAAAATCACACTTCTTGTTAACGTTGTTATTTCCAGCTTTTTCTTTGACAAAAACCAACTCAATAAAAACACTGGCAAAAAAAGAATAAGCGACAAATTTATATTCCAAGCTATGCCTAGTAAAAAAGCCGCTATATAAAAACCGTTCTTTTTTTTCTTTAATACCAGCCAAACACTGTAAAAAAACCAGACACTCCACAAGACTGTTGGCTGTGTGGGAACAACTTCTCTATCATTTAAGATTGAGTACAGACTAGTAGAATAAAGAAATGAGATAACGAGTCCAGATTTTTTAGCAAAAATTTTTGAAACTACAAAATATAAACTAAATATTGTAAATGCTGCAATAATAATTACTCCAAATAAACCTCCAAGCGGATCCATTCCAAAAAGTAAGTAAAACGGGATCATCAGGTAGTAAAATAGCGGACCAACAAACACTCCTTGCTGAGAAGTCTCTTGTCCGATTAGTCTAAGGTGTCTATTTTCAACCACGTCACGTACAAACCAGCCGAGCAGATCCTGATCGTGCGAATACAAAAAATTTTCAATAGCTCCGTGAGTGCGTAAGTAAATCCCCAAAGAAGCAATGGCAATAATCCAAAAGTGATCTTTAACTAATTTGCGGTTTAACATTTAACTCCAATATTTTAAATTTATTATTCCCTGTTCTTTCCAACTTCGCCACCCCCGCACAACTCAATAAATATTCGTTAATATCTTCAGGATGGTTTACACAAAAAGATCGCATAAAAACCATCATGGTCAGTTGGTGGCTAACGACTAAAATACTTCCGTTTGTTACCAATATTGACATAAACTTTTCCAGTCGATTTTTAACACCGTTAAAAGATTCACCTTTTGGGTATGACCTATCCCATTCACCCTTTTGCCAACTTTCAAACAACTTAAATTCATAGTCTCTTTTTTCTGGAATATCAACACTTCTTTCCATAAACTTGCCTCCATTGACTTCTACAATTTCATCACATTTTTGAATCGGAACTTCTATTTGTTTGGAGATAATTCCTGCCGTTTCAAAGGCTCGTGTAATTGTACTCGCGTAAATAACTTCTAAGTTTTTATCTTTAAAATAATCTGCCCAATATTTTGCCTGCTTTATACCAACAGGAGTCAAGCCCCCTTTAAACGACCATACTCTCTCTATATTTGAGGTAGCTTCTCCGTGACGAAGTAAGTAAACAATCTGAGGCATTAAATCCTTTCCCTTTTCTGAACGACTATTCCTCCAAACTTTTCTTCTCTGTCTACAACTCCAATTCCTTCCTGCCTTTTAAGCCAAGCTTCAAGGCGTTCAGGATGTGGCGGATCTACTTCGTAAATAGTATAAAGAGGGTTGATAACGTCTTTTGATGGTTCGTAACCGGCAATTTTAGGTCCGTACCAAACAAATAAATAGTCATAGGCATAAGGGATAACAGGAGGCACGTATACATCCACACTAAAAGGCACCTGCCTGCCGGCAGGCAGGTCTTTATAAATCCA
>MGGH01000027.1 GCA_001792305.1 Candidatus Woesebacteria bacterium RIFCSPHIGHO2_01_FULL_39_23 | reverse complement strand
ATCATCTTCATGAACACCTTCGCTCTCGCACTTCTCACTGGATTAACCACCGGTGGCTTTTCTTGCCTTGCAGTGCAGGGTGGTTTACTTTCCACAACACTTACTAACCAAAGCCGGGTTAATGTTAAAAAGGCAGTTGGGATATTTCTGCTCGCTAAACTTTTTGCCTATACTATTCTTGGTGCGGGACTAGGCCTTTTGGGTGACGCTCTTACAATAAATCCGAAATTTCAAGGATTTATGCAAATTATCGCAGGGTTATTTATGTTAGCCACAGCAGGACGTCTACTCAATTTACACCCAATATTTAGATACATAGTAATTCAGCCTCCAAAATTTTTGTTAAAAAAATTAAGAAATGTCAGCCGAGATGCATCTTTTTTTGCTCCTCTTTCTTTGGGTGCACTTACCGTATTCATACCTTGTGGGGTCACCCAAGCCATGATGGTTCTTGCCATCTCAACAGGAAACGCGGTTTCGGGCGGCCTGACTATGTTCTTTTTTACTCTTGGAACTTCTCCAGTTTTCGTAATTTTAGGTATAGCCGCCTTAACACTACTCAGCAAAAAACCATTTGCATATTTAGCAGCCGGTCTGATCGCAGTGCTTGGGGTGCTTTCTATCAACTCTGGCCAAATACTTAGAGGGTCGATACACACCTTCCAAAACTATTACAAGGTAATAACCAATAGCAACCGGCTTTATGCTAAAGAAGGCCTACTGGCAAACATAAATGGCGATGGAGTTCAAGAGGTAACAGTGGATGTAAACAACTACGGCTATTCTACATCCACCCTCGTACTCAAGGCTAACATACCCGTCCGATTAAAATTAAAGACAGATAACGTGACATCTTGCTCAAGAGCTTTTACAATACCCAGCCTAAACTTGACAAAAATACTTCCCAAATCTGGGGAAGAAATTTTGGAATTTACTCCTCAAAAAACGGGTCGACTTGCTTTTAACTGTTCCATGGGAATGTACGGAGGGGAGTTCCAAATAATTCAATAAAACATGATCAAAAAAGTTTATGACATCCTCCCCGCTTTAAAAAGCGGGGTTTCCCCAAGGAGGATGTCGCAACAGAGTTCAATTCATCCCCACAATAAATTGCGGGGTTTTCTTAAACGCTGTTATAAAGTGAAAGGAATGGATTGTGCCTCTTGTGCAACTTTAATTGAAATGGACCTTGAAGACGTAGGTATTATGGCTTCGTGCAGTTATTCAAAACAGACACTAAAAGTCGAGTTTGATCCCCAAAAAAACAATGAAAATAAAATCAAAGAGATTGTCGAATCTTCAGGATATTCCATTCACTAACGGTTTTCTTGGGTTCTGCTATAATTTCAACTAATGATTACCATATACGAAAGTAAGGATATCGTCGAAGAATTAGAGAAAAAACCCGATGATTCTCCAAAAGTTAAAGATAAACCTCTAACTAAACCAGCTACATCTAACCCGGGTGGACTATTTTCGCCATTCGCTGATAAATTTTTAAACGAGTTAGGTAAAGAAACCACACTAAATGAAGAGAATGATCAAATGGTCAGGGTAAGCGAGGCTTTGGGAGGATTGGTTTACATTTACGAGCGTATCCGAAATGTTATCGAATACAAAGGGGAAGATGTGTTGCGCCGAGCCTCAATCGAGCGAATGATCAAAAGACTTTTGTGGGAGAGGCCCAGGCAGGATTCAAAAAGAGTAGCCGAAGCTCTAATTAAAGAGCTTATTTGGTCGAGATACCTGCCGAATAATAAAATCCCCAATATTAAAATAAATGAAGTGGCACAAATAATTGAAAAATACAAATACTTACTATCAAATATTCAAAAGAGGAAGACTGTACTTTCTTATTCAAAACTTCGTGAATGGGTTTGGGGAATAGCGTCCTGCGAAATAGAGGAGGCCGTGGACAGCGTAAGTAACGAAGAATACATAAAACTTATGCACTCATGGTTCATGCTTTACTTTGAGTGGACGGATAAAGACGTAAGTCAACACGAAAAAGATATTCAAATATATCTTGCGGTCCATCGAAGTTTTGCCAAGTCAGATGACGCTATCATGAGGTACCATCTAATTCTTAAGGAAATTCCCGAGTGGAAGAAAACCGAAGACACAACTACCGAAAAATTTGTAGAAGAGTTTCCCAAATTATATAACGAAATAGAGAAACACCTTACACACCCCGATAGACTTCCCTTGTTTCGTGCAGTCCAAAAACAGGTAGCGCCTTTCTTAATCTTCAAGGAGTTTATTGAAAAAGAAAAAGACTTCCAAAAAATATTAAATGATCCCCCAAGTTTCGAGTCGCATGTCTATAAACTTTGTGAAACAGACTATTCAAAAATTAGAAATAAAGTAAACAGAGGAATAGTCCGGAGCATAATTTATATTTTTATAACAAAAGTATTAATTGTAATCTTGCTTGAAGCCCCATATGAGCTCTTTAGGTTCCAAAGCTTAAAGTTCGTCCCGCTAGCAATTAACATTTCTGTACCGCCTTTGATGATGGCTCTTATAGGTCTCACTATCCGTGTACCCGGAGAGGAAAACACTAGAAGGATATTTAATAAATTAAAGACAATTGTTTACCTAAATGAAGAAATCAGAAAGCAAAATTTTTCTTTGAAAAAAACAGTTAGAAGTGCACGATCATCATTAGTTTTTTCCGCGGTATATTTACTACTTTTTGGACTAGTTTTTGGAGGAATAAGTTATATATTAATACAGATAGACTTTACGCTTCTGGCTATTTTAGTATTTTTTATGTTTGTCTCGCTCGTTCTACTTTTTGGCTCGCGGGTGAGATTCACCGCCTCCCAACTATCGGTTACACCTGAAAGGGAAGGGTTAATTAAACAAGTAGTTGATAATCTATCACTCCCTTTACTTAGCACGGGGGTTTACCTCTCAAAGGGTCTGGCGAAACTTAATTTTTTGGGCATTATTTTGGACTTTCTTATTGAAGCTCCTCTTAAAATTATCGTTGAAGTAATCGAAGAATGGACAAGTTATGTCCGTGAAAAACGCGAAGAGGTCGTAGAGGTACCAGAAGAGTAAATTTAATAAACTACTTTAATTTTTGCACTTTCGATGTAAACTTTGGAACTATCGAAAGATTTTATCTGAACTCTATATAAATTTTTCCCTGACCACAAATTTAAAGTACCCGAGGAAACTAATATCGCAGAAAGACTTGACGTTTCTATATCACTTCCGCTAACACCTATCCCATGTGTAGCATCATATAGTCTCACTTGTGCCTTTCCACTGTCTGCATGAAGTGAGGCTTCAAGATAAACTTTTGCGCCACCTCCGTAATCGTTTGCTACATCAATCCAAACTTCGCTTGATGTAATATTCTGCCAATCAGTAGAATTTGTATTTGTTGCGGCAACTAAAGTTATATAACTTGTATACTTTTTTGAAATAAGTGTAGAGGTAGGAATGGGTGTAGTTGTCGGTATGGGACTGTTAGTTTTCTGGACTTGCTGTTGTGGTGTAGGCAAGGGACTAATACTCTGAGTTTCTACCACGGCGGGTATTGTGTCGTTAAGTAAATTTTTAATCGACGCCTGTGAAGATACTTTGCCTTCAAGAATGTCAACTTTTTTATATAGATAAAAACTGAAAGCTACAAGCCCCGTAACCGCAACAACTAATGTCAGAGTTAAAACCAAAACTATTTTCTGGGCAGATTCTTTCATTTACCTTCTCTTTACCACTGGACCATCAGCTTTATCTTCAATTGTAAATCCTAAGTCAAAAATCTTTTTCCGGATATCATCTGCTTGATCGAATTTTCCTTCCTTTCTCAACTTTTCTCTCTGGTTCACAAGTTCGGTAACCACCTTATCAACTTTTACAGTTCTTTCTACTTTGCCCAAATTTAGCCCCAAAACATCATCAAAAACCTTAAGTAAATCATACTTATCATAATCTGGAATATTGCTTTTGACTACCTCCCAAACCACAGCCAAGGCCTGTGGCATGTTTAGATCATCTGCCAAAGCTATTTTAAATTTGGCATTTAATGCATTGGTCTTGTCTAATTTATCTTCGGACAAAATGGTCCTTTTCCTATTTTCTTTGAAAGCTAAAACATGATCTCTCAATTTATTCAAAGATGCTTGTGCAGACTTTAAAGCTTCCCAAGTAAAATTGATTTGTGACTTGTAGTGACTTGAAAAATAAAAATAACGAAGCGCCAAAGGATCAATTCCTTTATTTTGAATATCGTGCAAAGTGTAAGCATTCCCTTCGCTTTTTCCCATTCTTTTCCCGTCCACAGTCAAAAAAGCACCATGAATCCAATATTTAACAAAAGGGTGTTTTCCTGTTGCCGCCTCGCTTTGGGCAATTTCATTTGGATGATGAGTACTCTTAAGGTCTTTCCCGCCGACATGAATATCAAATTGCTCACCCAAAAATTTCATGCTCATAGCACTGCACTCAATATGCCAACCAGGGAATCCTACTCCCCAAGGACTATCCCATTCCATCTGGCGATTTGCATCGGTCGGTGAAAACTTCCACAAAGCAAAATCTCTCGAGTCTCTTTTATCTGGGTTCGGTTCTACCCTTGTACCCTCTTTAATCTCTGTCAGATTCGAAAGATCACCATATATAAACCCTGCTTTCTCATATGCCGAAACATCGAAATAAATTCCGTCATCAATTCTGTACGCAAAACCTTTTTTTTGAATTCGCTCGACCAAACTTATTTGTTCTTTAATAAATTCTGTAGCCCTTGTAAATTTTTCTGGTTTAGTTAAATTCAACTTTTCAAATGACTCTACAAAATCTTTAATATAAAACTCTGCTATATCCCATGCAGTCTTTCCCTCTTTTTTTGCAGCCTTTTCCATTCTATCTTCACCCGTATCGGCGTCACCCACATTGTCACCGGTTAAGTGCCCAACATCGGTCAAATTCATGTAAAACTTCGGATGAAAGCCCAAATACACTAAAACACGAAAAAGAATGTCACTTAGGGTATACGTACGCCAATTTCCGATTGTAGGATAGTCGTAGACTGTCGGCCCACACGTATACATCCCAACGTTAGGAGGGTTAATCGCCTCAAATTTTTCCTTTTTCCCAGTTAAGGAATTAGTAAGGTATAAATCAGCCATAGTTGAATTTTAGAACAAAAATGTATTAAAATCATCATTAATTACATTAACTTATGTCACCAACAAGTGAACCAGTAATTTTGAGAGAGGCTCCAATTAAATCAAACGAGGCGGCTCTCCAAATAAGTTTACAGCGCCTCAAAGATCTTACTGAAAGACCCGCTCCCCAAACTCAAGATGCAAATGTGCGATGGATGAAACAGTCTTTCCAATTAACTGTTTTAGATTATAATGGTAATTTCATAAGAGGTGAAAACCTGAGCAGTCAACTCACCCTCGATCAGGTCGGGGATTTCGCTGATAAATATAAAGACGCAATTGGTCATGTTGTAGCTGTAGCCTCTACCCCCTTACACCAAACTGGTAATTAGATAGTTTGAAAGTTGTACTTGATTTTTTTAGGCTTGAAGCGGGAAATGTTTTTGCTGGCATCCAATATTTCGACTCCTAAAATCTTACCGTTCTTATCTTCGTCCACCAAAACACTATCCGATATTTTTCGGCTCACTTCATAATTCCCCTCTGCAAATTCTATATACACGGCGTCAACCTTTTTATCGTATTTTATATTCATGCATTCTCCTTCAAATAATAACCTGTAATTATCGTAATCTTTTTACCCTCAACTTTGGTTACTACTTCCAAAATCTTATCACCAAAATGTTTTTGTAGCAACCTGCGACTCCGGAAACTTTTTAGTGTATTGTCTGGATTTTGGATTGTACTTTCGACACGAAGTTTGGAAATTCTCCGTTTTTTCAACCTCTCGACACAATGGTCAGAATATTTAATTTTCATTGTGAAACGTTTCTGCCTTTTTCGGCGCGACCAACGACACTGGACAATGCACTTTTTATCT
>MGGH01000026.1 GCA_001792305.1 Candidatus Woesebacteria bacterium RIFCSPHIGHO2_01_FULL_39_23 | reverse complement strand
AATATATAATCAACTCAGAGATTATAACGCCGACAAAAAAGCCGGTCTAAAAAACACCAGTATAACTATAGGCAAAAAAGGGGCTTTATTTCTAGCCAAGTTATCGGCCGTTTCCGGAATTGCTTGTATCTTGCTGGCACTAATTAGAGGCATTATTCCTCTATGGCTACTTGGTATTTTCCCTTTATTAGCACTTGTATCTTTGATGTTTAAATCAGAAAACGACATTACGGGAAGAGAAATTAAAGTTAAGACTGGAAAAATTCAATTGCCGGGTTATTTCATAATTAACGTGGGAGTACTAATCTGGTTTATCTTGAGCATAATATCTCCCGGTTACTAAGCAAACCACAGGTTCTCTTATATTAAACTTTCTGCGGAGTGCTCTATTATATGCCGCAAGACTCGCTGCACCCTCATAAGAAGTATCTAAACTGTTTGCGTATAAATATTCCCAAGCCTCCTTAATTTCCTTATCAGAAACCACCCAACCAAATCCTTCAGATTTCTTTATATATGAGACTACTTTAGTTTCTAAAGGTGTTGTTCTGGCTACCAGCGCATCTGCAAGACTTGCTTTACTTTTTTTAAAATCTTGGTCAAATTGGCGTGATATTAAATTGCAAGAGGTTGTCTGAACTGCGTGAAGCTGTGGTATAAAGCCCATTTTTTCAAATCCGCGGGCTACTCCGTAAAAAAGAGTCCCGCTTGAAACTGGAATAAATACCGATCCAACTTTTCCCAGCTTAAAATCAAGCTCGAAAGCCACTGATGTATAACCGACCCAACCAGAAGGATCGTGTGAGGCTCGAAGATTAAAAGCACCCGTTTTCTTAGAGAACTTCACACAATCACTAATTGGTTTTCTGACAATATGAACTGATACTCTCTCGCCCATGATCTTTTTTAGTTTTTCTTTATTTATATTTGGGCTTACAAAAGCATCTAAGCTTCCACCTGTCAAACTTACATAAGCTGCAGCCGATATGGCGGCATTTCCAGAAGAGCTGATGCAAAATTTAGTGAAGCCGTCATTTGCCGCCTTCCAGACTTGATACGAAACTCCTCTGTCTTTAACTGAGCCTGTGGGGTTCGCATTCTCCAGCTTGTAATAAACTCCGTCTATTTGCCTAACCGGAGTGTTTCCCTCCTCCAAAGGAAATCTCGCTTGAATTTTTGTGGTTTTCACTGTTATAGTATACTTTGAACTTGTATGAAGACAAAATGTCCTGATTGTGAGACGGTAATCAATATAACTAAAGATGCCCCCGTAGGCAAGATAATAGAGTGCGCTAATTGCGGTGCCGAAGTCGAGCTCCTTTCCAAAAACCCCCTGAAGATTGAAATACTGGAAGAGGAAAAGTAATGAAGATATTGTTATGACGGAAGGACAAAACCACACCGCCCACACATGAGCAGTATTACCGGATTATTTCAGTTTATACGAACAAGCATTCGCATAAACAGTAGTTAGGCAAAATTGGAAAAGTCAACCCATTTAATTTATAAATAAAAATTATGGAAAAAGTCGATATTTTGACGCCACCAACATTTACAAAAAGTGGCATTATAAAAACAATTAAGCAGGCATGGAATAATGAAGATTGGATTGGGACCTTCAATTTGTGGATTATTCAAAGTGAGCCGATTCCATCAGTTGTTTATCAAGTTAGAAGTCCGAAATCTAGTTGGGCGCCTGGTAAACTCGATGTTACCGCAGGTGGTCACTACTCCTCAGGCGAAGAATTAGAAGATGGACTTAGAGAAGTGAAAGAGGAATTGGGTAAAAGATATAAGCCAAAAGAGTTAACCTACTTGGGCAGAAAGATGCATGTCAGTCCCGATGTAAATGGAAAAATGCGTCAAAATATCGTTGACATCTCGTTTATTCTCGACAATTCCCAACTTAGCACATATTTATTGCAGGAAGCCGAAGTATATGCCATTACTTCTCTGCCAATAGGCGAGCTGATCAAAGTTCACTCAAAGCTCGAATATCAGTTCCAAGCAGAGGCATTTGTTGCTGATGGTAAGACAATTAAGTTAGATGTTAAAAAGGACTCTTTCCCTTTTAACTGGGATAACTATCATTTTAAGATAGCGCTATTGGCAGACAGGTTCTTGAAAGGAGAAAAAAATCTTATTTATTAAGGTAGGGCTGGCTTTTTCAACTCAAGGGGGCGTTGTACTTTCGCTCCCGTTGGTCGCTCACCCTCGCCTAACACAGTATTTGCGATTCGCTGGTTGCACCTCTTCGCCAATATTCCGCCACAAATTTTAATTTGATAAAATACGGATGTGTAGCGGAACATCGCATATACCGAAACGTTAGGCAAAATCAATTCGAATTTTTTCGTCCGCATGCCACCAATTAAATCTTCTAGTTAAGCCACTACACATATTTATCCTTTATGAAGATAGAATTTGTTGTTTTTGTAATTGAAGGACACTTCGTCGAATTGATCGAAAAACCCCTGTCTACCAAGTAACCCCCAGCCTGTATTTGATATTTCTTCGCTAAAGACTATATATGAGTCAAATTGATGACTTTTTCCTTTCTGAACAACCATGAGTTCTACTATGTAAGCTCTCCCTTTCATTTGCTTTTTTGTATCTTTTACACCGGAGAAAAGCTCTCTTTGTTTTATCATTGAAAGATCAATATCCAAAACTCGAGCTATATCTGCATGGAAAACGTTTGTGTATGCACCCGAATCCAACATCGCGCGATAACTTACTGACTTGCCATTTTCTTTGTTAGTTATTTTAATGTCCAAAAACGGTATTTTATCGTTTCGAACAACTTCAAAAGGAAACTTGAACTGCATATTATCTATCAACCTATGTAGGGGACGTATTTTATAGGCACTTTAAACAAAGTTGGAACGCCAACTCCTTTTTTCTGCGCTTCTTTATAAACCTTAACAGCATCTTTACCGCTTGACACCACCTTTTGAGTATCTGGTTTAAAAGCAACCCATTTACCACTGTATTTTTTGATTAATTTATATAAGTTTGAGTTCATGTCCTAATTATACCCTACTGTCAACTACCACCAATTAAATCTTTTAATGGAATCGCCGTTTGAAGGATTGAAATATTTTTTACCAAAATTCTCTCCATCCGAAGTTTTTTCCAGCCATATTTGACCTTCAAGTCCCTTCTCCCAATCAACAATTTTTATTGTTCCCAAGTGTACTCCAGTCTCTTTGGTCAACATTGTAGATGAGTGAACATAAGTAAGAGAGTTGTTGTTACTTTCTACAACAAACAATACATGTCTACCACCCCGATTTCGAATTAAGTCCCCCACCCCTATGTCTTTTAAATTAATTTTCTTGGCCACCTTGTCGTTCGTTAACTTTTCTGCACTTGCTCTCCAAGCAGGATTCCAGTCTGGAAACTTATTTCTATTAAATATTCTGGGTGCTATACCCTGTCCACCTCTCTCCCTGTCGAGAGAATTGGCTAAATTAAAAACAAGTCCAGAGCAATCGACTCCGATTCTATTTTGTCTTAAGAAAGCTCTTAGCTCCTTCTTTGCCAATTTTCCCAACTGAACATTTTTCTTTCTTGCTCTGACTAATGCAGCTCTTACTATTTGCTTTGGGGTACCTTTGCCGGAATATGGCCCCCTAATACCTTTCTTTACCTTATTTATCCAATAAGGACAGTTAATTAATGTGCTACCAAAACTTAAGTTTAAATAGTCCCGTAACAGCTTGTAAGTTTTGGGGTATTTTTTAAGCTGCATTTTTACCTAATTTATTAATCAAACTTTTCACAAAACTTTCTATATCCCCACTCGAACAGACTAATACTACACTTTTTCCCTTTTTTGTCTCGTTTTGAATATTGTTTATTAGCTCACCGTCAAGTGGAATATACACAGAATTATCTCCAAAAATTTTAACCATATCCGGACCCGTTAATCTATCTTTTCTTTTTACAGATGTCTTTATTTTTCGTATAAATACTTTATCTGCAAAATTAAAAGCATCTCTGAACAAATAAAGACTGGTTTTAGACCTTAAAATTGAGGCAAAGGGATCCAAAATTAAAAGGATCTTATAACTCCTAAAGTCCTTTCTTAAACTCTTAAGAACTTCGCTTATTTTAAAAGGATGCTGCGCAAAATCTTCTACCATAACCATTGACCTTGTTTTAAGTCTAATTTCCAACCTTCTTTTTACCCCTTTAAAACTGGCCAAACTGTCTGATATAAAACTTTTACTTATCCCCAACTCTCTCGCCATCACAAAAGCACCTGAAGCATTTTGCCTTTGATACTCACCTAAGACCCTAAGCTTACCGCCATATTCATTCCCATGATAATAAACAACACGAGACTTCGAATATTTGACAATTTTCTCTAAGTTTTCACCCTTTTTACAAGCAACTATTAAGCCATCCTCTGGCACGTTTTTTACTAAACGAATAAACCGTTCAATATAAAGCTCTTTTCTTGGAAAGACATTGAAGTGGTCCCATTTCGCTGAGGTCAAGAGAAGGTACTTGGGCTTATAATATTCGAACTTTGATTTCTCATCAAAATAAAGTACAGCCGGGTGTTCATCTCCTTCCACTATCGAATAATCCGAGCTACCGATATAAACCGTGTCAACTAAATCAAGCGCAAAACCTGCAACTTCATAAGATGGATCAATCCCACTGTCTCTGAAAATCTTAACCAGCATCGCTGTAATCGTTGTTTTACCATAAGTACCCGAAACAACAATAGAATTACTTTTTACCAAATTATCCCCAAGAAATTTTGCCCAAGACAAAACTTTTAATCCCAACCTTTTGGATTCTAAAACTTCAGGATTATTCCTGTCCATTATCATCGCCCCACCACCAAGAATGACTAAATTAATTTTGGGAGTTATATGTCCTGCGTCAAAACCATTCTGTAGTTTGAGATTATTTTGTTTTAAATAGACACTTGCCGGAGGATAAACATCTTTATCACTGCCCGTGACTTTCCATCCCTGCTTCTTGAGCATTACTGCAACACCCCCCACTGCAGGAGCGCACATACCCACAAAATGAACCCAAGGTTTTTTAGAAGTCATACTTAAGTTTTTTAACAAGCCTGGTTAAGCTTGGGAAATCGTAATACTTTTTTAAAAACTCTCTATCTTGCAAAATATGCCTTGCATTCTTTCCATAATCTTTGGAGTTTAAATACTTTAACTTTGCCAAATCGGCCGACCAGCTTACTCCATCAAAAAATTCAAACCCTTTAAATTGTGTTTTATATAAAGATTTTTCCCCATAACAAGTGCCAAGATAAGTATATTCCCTTCTAGAGTTTTTGGCCCAATCCACAACCATAGTCATCATTCCCATTCCCAAACTTTTTTCTCTATAACCAACATCATAAAAAGCGTGAGCATAATGCACAAATTCCTGAGTAGCGTTAAGCGCAGCAAATCCCATTAATTTGCCCTTTTCAGCAAATACTGCCACTTTGTTATAATTGCCGAGGTCCGAAAAAATCTTTTTCAAACCAACACTGCTTAAGGTAGCACCCCAAAAGCGATCTTTTACAAATTTCCGAGCCAGTTTAAAGTCTCTATGTTTCGGTTGAAACTGCCCCATGTCTTTAACTTCAAAATACAAATTACTAATCTTTCCAATAACCCTTCTATTTTCACTAGATAGTTCAAAATTCTTTAAATTAACTCTGGAGCTTCTTGCTAAGTAATATAGATCCTTAATTGAACGAACCGGAAGAAATCCCTTGGCGTAAATATGGCCAACTTCATCATTGTCCTCTTTAATTAAATAAACTTGGTAGGGAAAGAGGTATTTTGAATAATCAACTTTTGCCTCTGAATAAAAATATTTCATTTCTTTAGTTTCAAAGCTTTCCCTTCCAAAGCAAATCTAACTGCCTTTCGGTCACTCCAAGGATACTCAACATTTTTATATGCCATAGATTTTTCGTGGCCTTTTCCGCAAATCACAACTGTGTCTCCCCTTTGTGCTATTTTATTTATAGCATACCAAATCGCCCTACCTCGATCGGGAATTTTATAAATTTTCGTTTTTCTGTTTCTTACACCTTGCTCTATCTCCATAATTATCTTATTTACATCTTCGGACCTTGGATCTTCGGCAGTAAAAACGGAAACGTCAGCAAACTCCGACGAAATGTGCCCCATCATCGGCCTCTTTTGAATATCTCTCTCTCCGGCACAACCAAAAATTGCAATAACACGACCCTTGGAACTTTTTCTAACCAAACAAAGTACCTTTTCTAGGGCATTCGGGGTATGAGCAAAATCTATATATACGCCAAATCCTTTTTTGTTATTTACTTTCTCGAGTCTTCCTTCCAAGGGTTTAAAGCTTGAAAGAGCTTTTTTTATATCTTTCCACTCAATACCCAGATTCCGACATGCGGCAACTGCAGCAAGTGTATTTGAAACGTTATATAAGCCCGGGAGACTAGTTTTCAAATAAATTAGTTTTTCTTTTACTTCTAAAGTTATTGAACTTACATCTTTAGCAAAATCAATATGGGTAGCAAAATAATCAACATTAGAGCGATCAATGGCATAGGATATTATTGTCGCATTTTTAGAAATCTTACCCACAATAAAATCAAACGAAGAGTCATCCCGATTTAATACTGCTGTTTTAACTTCCTTAAACAGAAGAGCTTTCGCATTCCTGTAATTCTGCCATGTTTTGTGATAATCAAGGTGTTCATGAGTAATATTAGTTAAAACCCCCACATCAAAATTTATCCCCGCTACTCTACTTTGATCAAGTCCGTGAGAAGTAACCTCCAAAACCGCATATTTACAGCCAGCCTTAACCATTTTTGATAAAAACTTCTGCAAAGCAATTGGTTCAGGAGTCGTTACGTGGAAACCTGTATCATAATTTTTATCTCCTATTTTTGCTCCCAAGGTTGTAATTAAGCCGACTTTTTTATTAGCCTCCCTTATTATCCAGTAAATAAGTGTTGCTGTTGTAGATTTACCATCCGTTCCAGTTACACCAATGAATTTAAGCTTTTTGGAAGGTTGACCAAAATAATAACTTGCGAAATCTCCTTTTATTTTATGCGCAATTCTTTTAAACGACTGTGGAAATCTCGTCATATCCGCTGCATATTATCATTTGATTATACTATAATCTAAGAATGGATATTCAGCTTCCTCCAAAAACCAGACTAATGGTAGAAAAATATATAAAATTAAAAATTGGTAAATACGAAATAAACACACCGTACTTTGAAAACTTTGTAAGAAAAAAAAGGATTAAGAGAGTTTTTGCAGGTAAAGGTACCCCCGAGGAAATCCAGAAAACAGCAATCAATTTATTTAAGTCGCATGGAAAAAACCTATATGACTTTGATCCATATCAAATAAGACATTATATGCTGATGGCTAGTATTGGAATCGATTGTTCTGGTTTTGCGACAAATATCATTGACACCTTTCTTAAAGAAATTTATCTCGGATCGATTAAAAAAAGTTTAAGACCGCTTAAATCTTCACTTTTTTCTTACTTTAGACACCATATTAGAACTTATACAAATCTGTCAGCTAACACACTTACAAGCTTAGTTAATTGTATTATTATCAAAGACATAAATAGAGTTTTACCCGGTGATTTTATTAGATTCGGGCCAAGTCATATAGCTATAATTAGCTCCGTAGACAAATTTGGTAATAAGGTTAAAAAAATTACTTACTACCATAGTACTTGCGACTATTTTGAACAACATGGTGTAAGAAAAGGAGAAATAGTTATCACAAACTCAAACAAAAATTTAGAGAATCAAAAGTGGACCGAAATTTTAAGGGGTAAAAACTGGAGCTATCAAGATTATATGTCGAGTGAGTCAGGGGAAAGAGGAATCAGGCGATTAAAATCAATAAGTTCGAAATACCCTCAGGAGTTGTTAGAAAAACTAATTGTAAATTTTTCCTAAAGCGTAAACTTCTCCTCTTAGAGCAATTCTAACCGCTTCTCTATCCGACCAATAATAATCCACTCCCTTGTAATCGATGTATCTTTCATGACCCTTGCCACAAATTACAACTACATCGCTCCTTCTGGCAATATTCTGTATGGCTTCGGCTATCGCCTCTCCCCTATCAGGAATAGAAATATAACCCCCGGTTGCACCTTTTTCTAAATCTTTTAAAATATTTTCCTCTTTCTCTAACCCTGGGTCCACCGAAGTAAAAATCGTATAATCTGCATACTTGGTTGAAACCGCACCCATCAATTGCCTTTTTATAACATCTCTTCCTCCCTCGGCACCTACTAAAGCAATAATTCTCTTATCGGGATATATGCTCCTTAAAGTACTCAAACAACTTTCTAAACCGTTGGGAGTGTGCGCATAGTCAATAAAAATATTAATATTCTTATTGTTTTTGAACGCATCCAATCTCCCTTCGGGAGGTCTAATAAAATGAATGGACCTTAGAATACCTTCCCAAGAAATTCCCAGGATTCTTGAAGCCGATATTGCAGCGACTAGATTGTAGACATTAAAAACACCCAATAAGCGAGAGTCTATCTTATATTCCTTATTTATTAAAAACTGTGTTCCGGTGGACTTTAATCTGACAGAACTTACTTTAAAATCTGCGTTTTTCTCAATTCCATAAGATATAACTTTTCTATCTTTGTATTTTGAAAGAAAGAAAGTATAAAAGACATCGTCTTTGTTTAAAACAACTTTTTTTGACTTCTTCAGAAGTTCAGCCTTAGCATCTCTATATAACCTGAAACCTCCATGGTAATCTGAATGTTCCCATTTTGTTACATTCGTTAAGACACCTATCTCAAAATCAACACCCTGGACTCTTTTTTGATCGATAGCGTGCGAAGAAACTTCTATAACTGCATACCGACAACCAGCCTTTACCATCTTTGAAAGAAAAGATTGGATTGATAAAGCTCCAGGGGTCGTCAACCTACCTGTGTCGTAACTCTTTTTGCCAATTTGTACATTAACAGTAGTAATCAGTCCACATTTTTTGCTGTTGTTATTCAAAATTTGACTGATTAAAGTTGCTGTTGTAGTTTTACCATCCGTCCCTGTAATCCCAATAACTTTAAGTTTTTTTGACGGATTACCAAACCAGCTTGAAGAAAGAATGGCCAAAGCCGAACGAGTGTCATTAACCTTAACAACAGTAACTTCTCCTTTATAAGATTTGGGGATTCTTTCAACGACAACAACAGCTGCTTTGTTTTTTATCGCTTGGTCTACAAAATTATGTCCGTCAGACCGCAGTCCTTTAATTGCAACAAACAGTCCTCCTTTTTTTACTTTTCTGGAATCGTCATAGATATTCGTCACATCAATGTCTTTTTGTCCAAAGACTCTGTATTTAATTTTTGCTTTATTTAAATCTTCGAGAAGACTAGTTAATCTCTTCATTTCTCTCTTATTGAAGCACCAAGTTTTTTCAGATTTTCCGAGAATTTTGGATGACCACGATACAAAACGTCAGCATTTAATATTTCAGACTCGCCATCAGCAACCATTGTTGCCATCACCATAGCGACTACAGCCCTTATTATGTAAGGCGCCTCCATTTTTGCACCTTTCAGCTTCGATCCTGCAAGCACAATTACCCTGTGAGGATCACCCATTATTATATTTGCACCAAGTTTGGTTAGCTGGGAAGTCCAAAAAAGACCCGCTTCATACATCCAGTTATGAAATAACACATGGCCGTGCTGTGCTGCAATTGCCAAAGGAATAAATAAAGGCAAAATATCTACAGGAAGCCCCGGCCAAGGTTGCGCTTTAACGATCATTAGCTTTCTACTTTCCTCATATTTTAACGAAATTTTTTGTCCTTTTTTAACAACTGCAGTGTCTCCATCGTAATTGATTTCAATCCCAAACCTAGCAAAGATTTGATTTATGTAACCAAAATGATTGGGGATAGCATTCTTAACTTTTATCTCACCACCCGTGACAGCTGCCATTGCCATGAATGTTGTTATTTCATAATGGTCGCTTAATATATCATGTGTAACTGCGCTTAAAGATTTTGCTCCTTCAACAGTTAGAATATTCGAACCAATTCCTGAAATATTAACGCCCGCAGAAGAGAGGAAATTACATAAATCTTGCACTTGAGGCTCCGAAGCTGCTCCGATAATTTTAGTTACTCCAGGGAGTTTTGACGCAAACATGACTATATTTTCAGTCGCTGTCGGGCTCATTTCACTAAGCCAAACAGTTCCCGAACTTGCATGTTTTGCGTCCATTAAAACTCCCTGATTTTGACTCGTCACCACCACTCCGAGGTCAGTAAAGGCCTTATAATGAGGTGAGAGTGTCCTAAACCCTAAAGTGCACCCACCTGGAAGCTGGCCAAAATTGACACGGCCGAAACGGGCTAGCATGGGCCCCCACAACAGCGATGTACCTCTCATTTGCCCCAACGATTCATTATCCAGATTTTCAAAAGATAATTTACTATTATCTATCTCTAGTTCATTAATCCTCTTATCCCATTTAATCTTGCTACCAAATTTAGATAATATTTCAATCAAGCTTTGCACATCCGTAATATCTGGAATATTGGTTAACTTAACTGGTTTATCAAAAAGAACCGTAGCGGGAATAACAGCAACTGCAGAATTTTTACTTCCTGAAGGAGTAATTTCTCCAGACAATACTTGCCCGCCACGAACTTTTATATCCATTAATAAGCTTAGCTATTATACTACTCCTCTGGTTGAACTCCAAGATATGGGAAAAGATCCTTTGCGACATCAAACCATAACGGTGCAGCCGTTTCAGAAGCCCATTGCGAACTTTGAGGTTCCTTTAATGTGATTAGCATAACAAACTTTGGGTTGTCACTAGGTGCAAAACCGACAAAAGAAGCTACAGTCTTTTCAGTGTCGTAATGGCCACTAACTGGAATCTGTGCAGTTCCTGTTTTTCCAGCCACTTTAAAACCTTTCAGATTTGTCCAATTGGCTTCCCCCTTTTTAACTGCCTCCACCATCATATTTTTAATTTTTCTCGCAGTGGATTCGCTAATCACTCTTCGAACAATTTCCGGTCTTACATCTTCAACCCAGTCTTTTCTAACTATCTTATCCACAACCTGAGGTCTAACTAAATTTCCTCCATTTGCGACCACAGCCACACCAGCCAACATCTGAATAGGTGTAACAGCCACCCCTTGCCCAAATGAGGCTGTGGCCAAGTCAATCTCCGACCATTTATCCTTAGGTCTTAAAGGAACACTTACTTCACCCTGCAAGTCTATCCCAGTTTTTTCTCCGATCCCAAATTTTTTCAAATATCCGTATAGCCCGTCTATTCCCACTTTTTTGGCAACAAACACCATGCCGACATTATCAGAATGAACAATCACTTCTGTCATTGTGGAATTTGGAAAATACTTCCTGTCCCAAGTCTCGATTAAATATTTATCGATTTTGTAAGCTTTATCGCACATATCACAAACCGTATCCGGGTTAACTGCCCCCAAATCCAGAGCCGAAGCCATAATTAAAATCTTAAATATAGATCCCGGCTCAAAAGTGCTCGAGACAGAAGGATCCTTAAAATACTCATTCCCGTAATCATAATATTTTTGAGGCTCATAAAACGGGTAGGAAACGTTTGCGAGAATTCCCCCAGAATAAGGATCCATTATCATAATCGTACCGGCATTCGCGCCATATTTTTCTATTGCGTAGGCAAGCTTTTTTTGGGCAATGAGTTGTACCCCTTTGTCTATATGAGTAATGAGGTCTACACCGCTTGAAGCCGAAACTTCTGTTTCATTTCCGTGTATGATAGGGACTCCCAAAGCGTCTAGTTCCCTTTCAATAAAGCCGGTTTTTCCTTGCAGGGCTAAATCCCAAAAACCTTCAAGCCCAAAATATCCCTTATCACTTCCCGAATCATTCTTACCAACAAAGCCAAGTGTGTGTGCGGCAAGATCACCCTCGGGATATATTCGCAGTTCTTCGCTTTCAAACCCCAAGCCCTCAATTCCTAAGAACTCGATTTTTTCTTTTAAAAAGCGCCCCAGCCTGTGTTTAATTGGCACCCATTGAGCGTTTCTTCTTGAAAGAAGATCTTCAATCCTTAATGTCTCTTTTAACAAGGACCCCTTGTCGTTTATATCCTCAACAAAAATTGGCGCCAATTTATTTGCAATGTCTTTTGCACCAAGCGTCAGTTTTTCAATCTCAGCATAAAGAAGCCACCCTTCAACATTTGAGGTTAGCCAGGATCCGTCGCTTGAAAGAATACTACCTCTAGTTGCCAAGATCGACTCACCGTAATTATATTGAAGTTTGGCAAAACTTGTAAGTTCCGTGCTTCGAATTATTTGCCAATAAAAGAGGCGGGCTACTACAGCAATTAGAAATAGACTAAACGAAAATAAAATAAATTTTATCCTTGTTTTCATCAGAATAAGTCATTTTGGTTTCGACAAGGCAACGGGTTTCTCTTCATTTAGATAGTAAACATTACTTGATTCAGCCATCCCCAACCCTAAAGCTTCCTTAAAAACTTTGGTAAGTGAGCTTTCACTCACAAGATTCGACCTTAACGACAGATTTTCTTTTTCCAAGAGATTTTTTTGATTTTCAAGTTCGTGTAATATCGCACTGTTTGAAGAAGTAAATACAATTAGGGAAATGTTAATAATAAATAACCCACACAAAACCACCCAAATTAGTTTGGGTACCAATACTTTTTTCTTTATTAAAATAATAATATTCATAGTTTCTCCACTGCTCTTAATTTTGCACTCCTAGATCTTTTATTTTTTTGTACCTCAGATAAAGTCGGTCTTATTACTTTTTTAGTTACCAAAAAACCTTTCTCCTTTTGAACTAAACTTCTAAAATAATTTTTTACAATCCTATCCTCGCTTGAGTGAAAACTAATTACACAAAGCCGTCCACCCTTTTTTAAAATACTAAAAGACTTTGGTAATGCAACTTCAAGATTTTCCAACTCGCTATTTACTGCAATTCTAAGAGCCAAAAAGGCTCTTGTACTTGGATTGTTTCTTTTACTCACCCTTGCTACTTTGGACACTTCAAGAAAATCAGCCACTTTTTCAAACGGTCTGCTAATTCTTCGTTCAATTATTCTTTGTGCAATTTTTTTTGCTTCGCTATAGTCCAGAACTTGTAAAAAAAGCCTTTCTAACTGATCTTTCCGTAAAACATTAACCAAATCCATTGCTTTTATACCCTGCACACGACTACTTATACGCATATCTAGGTCTGCACTGGGGTATTCAAAAGAAAACCCCCTAAATCTATCCCTTAATTGCAGATTGCTTACTCCAAGATCAAAAAGAACACCGTCTACATTACCTAAACCAAAATCTGCGGCAATGCTGTCTATATCTTTGAAGTTACCCAGAAAAAGTTTATAATTCTTGGCTCCTTTTAATCTTTTTTTGGCAACTTCCAGTATTTCAGGGTCGAGCTCAATTCCCAAGACTTGCGCCCCATTATTTACCAATTCTAGGGTATGGCCTCCTGTACCAAGTGTTGCATCAATTATCTTGAGACCTTTTTTATCTTTAACTTTAAAAGTGCGAAGTACCTCTTTGACCAAAACCGGCTCATGAATCTCTTCTTTCTTTCGCTTCTTTTCCATTTCTTGCCACTTCCTCCTTTTCAAACATTCGGATAAATTCAACTGTTTCGTCTAGCCTCTTTTTCATCTCATTACAGTTTAATCTGATCACCTTACTTGTCTTAAACCTCCTTTCTATCTTCCTTGATCTTCACCTCCGAGAGTTTATCGAGTAGTAAACTAGCCTCTTTTGATATGGCTTTTTCCTTTTTCATCCACTCAAGCCTGTCCCAAATCTCAACCCTGCCTCCAAGTCCCAAAAAAACCACATCCTTTTTTAATCCGGCGAAGCTAGATAAGCTCTCTGGTATCACAATCCTCCCTTGTGAGTCAGGTTGTGATTCATATGCTGACCCCAATATAAATCTCTCAGTATCCCGGACAGGGGAGGTAATTATGTCAATTCTTGCTGTCAACTTACCCATAAATTCCTGCCACCTCTCCTCACCCACCAAAACCAAGCAAGACTCATACCATTTTGCTAAAATCACCTTGTTACCAAGTTCTCTCACGAACTTTTTTGGAATAGCTACTCTTCGTTTTTCTCCAATAGTCGATTGATATTGTCCTAAAAGCATTAATTCTTTCCACTTCTCACCACTTTACACCATTTTGATAGCTTTTAATTAACGTGTCAATATGTTTTTCACAAGTCCACCACCACTAAACATAGTGTTGTTGATGGTATACGCAGAGCAAAAGTGGTGTTTTAGCTTCTCTAACTTGAAAAGAAGGTCTTTGTTTCGTTCTTTAATCCAAAGGAGTTCATAGTCACGCTAAACACACCATCCTCTAATTCGTCTAAAGTAAAATCGGTTTTGAGTTTCCCTACTGTTTTACCATTTTCGTTTCTAAAGCGAAGAGTCAGTGTCCCCTTTTTTACGCCTTTGTCGTAGCGAAACTTGCCGGAAGACTCAGTCCCAAGTAACAAATCCTTTTCAAGATTGTCAATACCCTCAAGTTTCACACTATCTCCAACCCCTTGAGACGGTCTACCGTCAGAGACTTCATAAAGAAGTTCATAATCGAGGGTGGTGGCATCAAATACCAAGTTACTCACAACAAGTTTAAGCCAGTGACCGTCTGAGGAAGGAGTAAGACTTACCACAGGTCTTTTTTCGGCAGGTATTTCGGCAAGGCCCCGCTCTTCCTCGACAACTGAGTTTGTTACCCCCCGCGATTTGACTACAAAAATAGCACCCAAGACAACTGCTATCCCTAGAAAAAAAATAATAAACGGTAGTAATTTTTTCATGTAGACCTTATATTCTATTTTGGAAGTAAGAAAGCAGTTTGTCAACAGAAACTCTCTCTTGTTTTGTAGTATCACGATCACGGACTGTAACTGTCTCGTCATCAAGTGTTTGAAAATCAACAGTTACACACCAAGGAGTACCAATTTCATCCTGACTAAAGTATCTTTTACCGATATTTCCCCTATCATCCCAGGCAACTACGAAATCTTTCTTTAAAATCTCATAAATAACATTAGCCTTGTTTACAAGTTTTTCTTTATTAGCCAAAAGCGGAAAAACCGCAACTTTATAAGGTGCTATTTTGGGATTTAACTTCAATAGTGTTCTTTTATTGTCTTCAAAGTAACCGTTGAATATAGTAATACCTGTAAGTCTGGACAACCCAAAGGTAGGCTCAATAACGTGGGGAATAAATTTATCACCCGTGTCTGGATCGGTGTAACGCATATCGACTCCTGTATTTTTCATATGATTAGTAAGATCAAAATCAGTTCTGTAGGCTATACCCCACATTTCTTTCCAACCGAAAGGATATTTGTATTCTATATCCATAGTTTTTTTGGAATAATGAGACCTTTCAAAAGCTTCATGTTCCCTCCATCGAAGGCTTTTTTCTTCAATCCCCAGGCTCAACGCCCATTTCCACATTTCGTCTCGCCACATTTCAAAAACATTTTTCCAAGTCTCCGGTCTTATAAAATACTCAAATTCCATTAAATCAAACTCAAACGTTCTATGGGTAAACTGTCCCATGGTTATTTCGTTTCTGTACGCTTTACCTTGCTGTGCTATACCGAAAGGGATTTTGACTCGCATAGAATTAATTACATTTTTGAAGTTCAAAAAAAGTCCTTGTGCAATCTCACCCCGAAGGTAAGCTAGATCCTTTCCTTCCTCCAAAACACCAATTTTCACTTCCACTAGTTGATTAAACTTTCGCACAGGAGTCCAATTACACTTACCGCACTTTGCGCAAGGTATCTTTTCTTTTTCAATAATTTCTGTCAGTTTTTCAAAAGGCAGCCCTTCGACCTTTCTGTTTGGAAAATTGTTCTCAATAAGGTGGTCTGCCCTAACCCTATTTTTACATTCTTTACAATCAATCATTGCTTCGTTAAACCCGGCAACATGACCCGATGCTTCCCAAACTTCCGGCCGCAAAATTGTCGAAGAATCTATTCCCACCATGTCATCTCTATCCAGAACAAAATGCTTCCACCACAGATCCCTGATATTGTTTTTAAGTAGAGTCCCTAAAGGTCCAAAATCCCAAACATTTGCCAAGCCACCGTAAATCTCGGAAGATGGGTAAACAAAACCCCTTCTTTTACAAAGACTAACCACTTTCTCCATCAAATCCATAAGTTGAATTATAACCCTTTAACTTTTATACTTCCAGAATATGCCAAAAGAAAAATGCGATAGTACTGTTTGTATGGATAAATGTTATCTCGAACAATATGCCGAGCGGGGTGTGAGGCCAAGACCACCCAGTTACCAAGGTGGTTCAAACGAACCACAATATGTGTGGCAAGGCTTCTGTGATATTTGTCCCCGCGCCGATGAGTTTAGAGAAAAGTACAAACGAATGATTGATGCATGGTAGAAATCGTAATATTCACCTTTGCATTAATTTTTTTGATTTTGGTCATTCTCTGGCTTCTGGTTTTCTTTAAAACAAATGATTTATCAGTTAAATCTCTAAAAAAAATTAATTTTAAAAAAGTGCTTGTAGTTTTCCCTCACCCTGACGATGAAATCCTATCTTGTGGAGGACTCATCAAATTGCTTTCCAAAAAAGGCGCGGATTCTACTCTTATCTTTTTGACCAAAGGTGAAAAGGGAACCACAGATGCACACATGGAACACATTTTGCGAAAGTTAAGAACAAAAGAAGCAAAACTATCTGGAAAAATCTTAAACTACACCCGAACAATAGTAAAAGATTTTGGCGACGGGAGGCTTTCTTCCAAAACAAATCAGATAACAAAATACATAGAATTAGCTTTTGCTAAATATCAACCGGAACTGGTCATCACCTATGACTTGTCGGGGCTTTACGGGCACGAAGATCATATCACAAATGCCAAAGTGGTAACGGATGTTATCAGGAGAAGATTTAAAAAGATAAAGCTTTGGTATTTTAGTCCTAACAAAAATTTACTTTCAAAAATAAAGCTTCCGGAGCACATGGCAAAAGACCCAAAATTCAAAGAGGCAAGAACAACACCTACTCATAAGGTATATATTGGAACGAATGTTTTTGCCAAAATAAAGGCTTTTTATGCACATAAAAGCCAGATGAAAACCTTAGGGAGAGGGAGACCATTTAAACCTTTACCTAAATGGTTTTTTCTATCAACCTTGGTTTATGAGTACTTCTTTGATGCAAACTAGTTCAAAATTTTTTTACCAACTCTGATTGAAAAAAGCTCCCGCTCGACAACTTCTCTTAACACTTTATCGGGGTCTTCAAGCTCACGCGTGTCTGCCCAAAAACCCAGTAATACTAGAATCTTTTTGCTAAAAAAATCTTTGTGGCTTTTCAAGGATTTAACTGCCTTAAGCAAAACCAGAGTATTCAGCAAATAATCAAAAACAGCTTCGTTTTTTTCACCTTCCCCCGTCAATTTATCGATAACTTCGCTAATATAATAGGCAATAGACACTCTTTTCAGATCTTTTTTCCAATTTGAGAAACTCTCAATTAATGTAGCTTCATCAATAATGTGTATCCCATAAGTGCGGCTAACGGAAAGGCCAACGTGCGAAAAATTGTCCAAAGATCCCCTCTTCCTAGATTTTAATTTCCTAACCCCTTTAGCAATTAAAGTTAACTTACCCATCTCACGGCTGTAGACCTTAACTACTGCATCGGCTTCTCCAATTCTTTTCTTGGATAGAACGACCGCTTCTAGTTTATAAGACCTCATAACTTAGTTTATAATTTCGACCACTGTGTCCGTATTTAGGAAAAACTCCTCGGTTCTATTTTTAAGACCAATCGAATAAAACGGCTTGTCTGTGCCCGGTTGTTTCTGTATAAAAACTTTATAATTTCCGTCAATTTTAATAGGTACTTTGTACTTAACTACAACTTTTATAACACCTTTGGGGCGTAGTCTAAAACTCCCAGAAAACACTGTTTTTCCATGCTCAACGTAAGTGTCATAGATCTTTTCAAATCCTTCAAAACTAACAAACTCCGATCCTTTGGGTACATAGATTCTTGTCCAGTTGGGCAATATCGAGTTAAGCCAGCCATCATAGTCAACCGGATTTGTGTATGTAATTGTAAGTGTATTAATTAAGCTTCCGTCTTTTTCAATTTCTACGATCTGATTAACCTCCTGGGTAGTATAAAGATTGGACTTCCTTCCTCCAAGATTAGAGTCATTAATGTGTAGATAATCCAAAGAGTAATCCTCAATTCTACCAGCTAGGTTAGCTTCCTCAAGAGCTTCCTGTACATCACCCTGGGTCATATAAAATAAGACGTGTTTCTCTTTCAGTGATTTATAGATAGCCTCAAAAAGCCCCGGTATTTTGTCTTTTGGTTGTCCCATCGCGTTGGCCAAAATCGAATTCATCAAAGGACCAATTATGCCTTTTCGGTTTTCAGAGTTAGGAGGTCTATAAACAATTTTTCCGGGTTCATTTTCGCTCCAAACGATCGGCCCTTCAACGTCAGCAAATTTTTCAAGTTCGTGGACAACCTGAGGACATTGGCATTCCGGGTCGATTTTCGTGCTGTAATTTCCAAAACCTGTGACTCCGATTTCACCTATGACATCCAGAATATTTACCAGGGTGTGGGTATCTACTGCGATTATCCCGTCTATGTTTTTAATACCTGCTTTAGAAGCTTCCTCATTAAACAAATCCATGCTTTCTTTAAAGTCAGCGAGATAGTTCATGTCGCGAAGTCTTAAATTACCAGACAACACGTAAGGACCTTTTAGAAACTCAATAAATTGAGATGGAGCCGGAATCGAGGGAGTATAACGGTTATCCAGCTTATAAATGTCTTCCGAAGTCACAGGATTAACTTTTCCCCTCCCGACTTTCATAATGGTGTAGGCGGTAATAAAACCTCCTGTCGGGCGAAGTTCTTTGTCGTTTTGAAAAAGAACTAAATAAGTTCTCTCTTTGTCTATCCCAAGTAAATAATGCGCTTTCTCTATAACAGGCTTCGTCTCAAGTACAAAAACTGCAGCCTCATCAACGATATCAAGCACTTTCTTGAAATTAGCTCTTATATCAAAATTGCCAATTTTTTCTGGATAATTGGACGTGTCTATTTCTTCAAGTTCGCTTTTTACTTTTTCTACTTTATCGGTTATCTCGGATAGTTTAGGTATAATAGCGTCTAAAGTTTCTATAACAAACTCCATTCTATCCTGGGCTGTTTCCTCGCCACTTGTTGCTTCTTTACCGTTTGATTTAAATCCTATAATATCTGCGTAAGGTTCTACTGTATCAAGTGTTATCTCAGAGGCCTCGATTCCGTAAAAGGCCGCGTTAATTAGCCTCTCACCATCCCTAAAGTAATGACCAACAACCGGTAAAACACTTGTCCAGGCAAAGTAGTTAAAAGAACTTCTAAAACTTATAAGCTCTTCTTTAGTTTTTGCAACTTCACCCGAAATTATTTTTATATCTTGGGAGTTCACTGCAGACTTGAATCTACCTTCCAGTGTGGTTAAAAATTGTGCCTTTTTGTAAAGACTCATAAAAGGTAATATTACAAATAAAATTAATATTACAAAGAACAGTAAAGCCACAAGTCCCACTTTTATCAGAAGTTTTTTGTTAATTTTTACCTTTTTAAGTTGACCTCTTTCTTTGTCGTCTTCTTCTGGTTTTATTTGTCTTATTTCATGACTCTCAAATACATCCGGTACAAGTTTTATCTGTTCTAAATTGCTTTTCTCCTTCACACCGTCCCCTTTCCAGAAATCATAGCCAAAGGAGTCTTTAGAAGTATAAGGATATCTAGAAGAATTGATCTTTTTCTGGCGTAATATGCATCCATCTCCAATCGCCTTTCATCCATAACAACAGATCTACCGGATACCTGCCAAAACCCCGTAATTCCCGGTTTAACAGAAAGAATATCTTTCAAGTAATCTTTTGAGTTAGGATAACGCCTTTTATAATCTTCTATTTCCTCGATGTAACAAGGCCTGGGGCCAACTATACTCATTTCACTCCGAATCACGTTTAAAAGTTGGGGTATCTCGTCTATTGAATGTTTCCTAATAAGTTTCCCTACAGTTGTTATTCTTGGGTCATTCGCAGGACCTTTGAAGTTACGCTCTTTGTATTTTTTGTAGAGTTCCCTAAATCTAGGATCTGTCCTCATCGCTTCGTGTGCATTTATAATCATCGATCTAAACTTATAAATCTTAAATAATTTACCTCTTTGGCCTACTTTCTCGGGAATATCCGCCAAAATCGGTCCTGGAGAGGTCAATTTAATTGCAATGACAGTTACTATTACGACAGGCGAAAACAAAATAAGAAGAAAGATAGATCCGACAATGTCTATTGTTCTTTTTACAAGATCATAAAACATATAGGGCAGGTGATTATACCATTAATTGTATCAAAACTAGGTAAGGGACATATTTCGCTTCTTTACCTCTTTCAAAACTTCACCAACTTGACCTGATTGGTCCTTGTTGCAAACTAAAACCACGTCCCCTGTGTCTACAAAAATTAAGTTACGAACCCCTACAAAACAAACCACTTTATTAGGATCATCTAATCTTACGTAGTTTCCCTGACTATCCTGTTCAACAACATTTTCAGGTAGTTTATACAATCCTCTTTCATCTAAATATTTAAAAAGGGATTCATATGTACCAAAGTCAACCCATATGAATGGCAATTCTACTACCAATGATTCACCCGCGGCATGAACCTGTTCAGTTACATCTTCTATTGGACCCGGTGGCATTTTCACAAATTCTGTATTTATATCTTGCCCGTTAATAATATTCATTAAAGGTTTGTGCCATTCAGGTTTATATTTTTGAAGCATCGCAAGAAAATTTCGTGGCGTCATGCATGTATGATTAGTGTGAACCAAAGCCTTATCGTCTTTAATAAACTTCTCGGTTTGCTCCCTCGAGCCTCGCCAGACAAACCTATCTACTTCATATATACCGACCTCATTTTCGATTGAAACCCGTTTCCCTTTAACTAAATAGTCAACTCCCATCACTGGAAAATCTGGTTTAAAACCACCTGTAATATATTTAGTCTCCTTTCGAGCTAGACGGTCACAATCCATCATCATTTTAATAAAATTTTCTACAGGTTCTCGCAAATCATCCACTTGAACTATCATAAATGGTTCATCAGCAAAACCCTTTTTATATAAAACTGCAGCAATTAGGCCTGTAGCGGGACCTTGATTGCGCATTTCTGGCTCCAAAATATAATTGTCTTGAGGAATTTCGGGGGCTTGCTTTTGAGCGAGAATGGCTTGGTCTTGGTTAGTAGAAATGTAAATTTCTTCAGGCTTAAACTTCGTTCTTAGCGCCTCATAATTTATTCTAAATAAAGATTTATTGCTTATTAAACTAAGAAAATGTTTGGGTTTGTATTGACGACTAATGGGCCACAATTTTGTACCCCAGCCGCCACAGATAATTACTGGAATCATAAATGTATTTATAATCCTAATTGCACAACCGGCAACTTGTCAATCTTGGAGAGATATTTTCTTCGTACTAAACTATTGAATTATATATCTCAAGAGTTTTTTTAGCAGTTTCACACCAATTAAACTGTTTAACATACTCTTGAGATTTCTTTATCCTTTTAGCTCGTTCGGCAGAGCTTATATTTAAAATTTTTAACATAGAACCAACTACACTCTCGCTGTTTTTCGGATCGAAATATATGGCATTTTCACCGTAAACTTCTCTGAAAGTAGGAATATCTGAACAAGCCACCAGAGTACCTGCTGCCATCGCTTCCAACCCTGGTAAACCAAATCCTTCAAACATCGATGGAAAGACAAATCCAAGAGAACTGGAGTAAATCTTTCTCAACTCACCATCGTTGATGTCAGCCAAAAACTCCACATTTTTCTGTATCCCCGTCTCTTTCACTAAATTCTTATGCTTATTGGCAAAAACATCCCTGCCCAAAACCAGCCTTAAGCCAACATTACCAAAACCTTCTAGATTGATTTTTTTTAAAGCTCTTACAACCACTTCCAAATTCTTATGGGGATAGCTGCTGCCGACATACACAAAATAGTTTCCTGTTCTCCTGTTTCTCGTGCGGTTTTTTCTAAACACGCTGCTTACACCTTCGGGAATTACAAATATCTTATTGGGGTCGACGTCAAATTTATCAATTATATCTGCTTTGACAAAATTACTTGGAGAAATTATTGCTTTGGATCTTTCCAAAGATTTTCTAAAAATATTTCTATATGCAAAGCTTTTAATTGCATAAAAGGCAAGAGGAAGTGTGGTTGATTTCTTATTGAATACAAGTTGCATAGTATCGTGTACTGTTACCACCAGATTACCTGAGTAAAATAATGGTACATTCGTGTTAAGTGCGTGAAAAATGTCGGGGTTTAACTTATTTAGAATAAAAGGAAGTTTGAATTGCTCGGTTAACGTGTAATACCTAAAATCGGCCAGAATTTTATTAAAGTTTCCTTTATAGTTTAATTTATTAAAGTACTTTCTTCTAAGTAGAATGTAATATTCGTTCTTGCTATCTAAGTGTTGTAAACAGGACAGTAGCTCACATGTGTATCTGCCAATACCCTTGTTTTCTAAGCCATAAAACCTTGAATCGATCAGTATCTTTCTTGGCATCAAAAAGATAAGCTAAACTTCAATAACCTAAAAAGACCTTTAATTTTAATGCCAGCTAAAACAATCATTGTAATAAGTGAGTTGTATTTACCCTTATAAAACTTTTTATAAAATATCTCCATCGCTTCAATTGAGGCTTTTGCTGTCTTTAGTCGTATTTCTTTACTTGCCACAGTTACGCCTTGTGACTCTTTCCTTAAGCCAGAACTAGCCCCCTTGTGATGAAGTGCAAGTGTTTCCGGATAATACATTACTTTCCAACCAGCCTGCTTAATACGATAGAATAGGTCTATATCTTCCCCATAAAAAAAGTATCTCTCGTCCCAATTCCCAACCATCTTTAAGGTCTTACTTCGAACAAACATGAAGGTACCAAATCCTGAGTCTATCTCATGAGGAATTTCCAAATCTAAATAAAATTGGTGATATTGCCCAAAAATTCTGCTTTTTGGAAAAACTTTTTCTAAACCCAAGAAATAGGTTAATGACGCCAGGGGTGTTGGAAAACCCCTATGACAATCAGGATCCATCCCACCCCTAAAAAGTTCCACTTTGGGTGTAGAAGCGCCTATCTTCGCGTCCCGATCCATAAATTGCTTCATTCTAACTAAAGCAATAGGCTTTATTTCAACATCTGAATTCAAAAACAAAATATATTCCCCTTTAACTTTTTTTAAACCCAAATTGTTTCCTCCAGAGTAACCAAGATTCTTCCTACTTTCGACTAATTCAACCCAAGGAAATTCTTTTTTCACAATCTGGATAGATCTATCCGTCGACGCGTTATCGACCACAATTGTCTGGATATGCAATTCACCCCTGCGAGCTTTAAGTAAAGATATAAGACAAGCCCTTAAAAGAATTTCTGTGTTGTGACTAAGTATAATTACTGAAATATCAACTTTTTTTGGCATATACTACTTCCTTGTAAATCGGCTCGTGAAGACCAACAATAACTTTCCAGTCGTAATGCA
>MGGH01000025.1 GCA_001792305.1 Candidatus Woesebacteria bacterium RIFCSPHIGHO2_01_FULL_39_23 | reverse complement strand
GATTGGCACGAAGCTGTTCACTACCTGCAGGAATACCTTAGAAAAAACTACATTATTTTGGTGAAAGGGTCTAGATCGATAGGTTTAGATCAATTAGTTTCTCAATTGATATAGATAATGGTGTAACATATAATTATTTTATGGACTTGCCCGCTACAATACCACTGGTTTTAGGCTTGGTTTTATTTTCATTTTTAGTTACGAGTTTTCTTATTGTTCCTTTTATTGATCTTCTTTACAGAATGAATTTGGTTAGAAAAAAGGAAGCGCCAAGAAAAGGTAAGATTCCTCTTTTTGATAGGCTTCATGATTTGAAAGCTGGAACTCCGACAGGTGGAGGAATATTACTTTTGATAGTTGTTACAGTTCTTTTTGCAATTTTATTTCCTATAGCCAAACGATCCGGAATTTTTGTGCACTCTAACTTTTCTTTAAACAATGAACTTTTTATAATTTTTTTCACCCTTGTTTCTTTTGGTTTGTTAGGGCTCTCAGACGACCTAATAAAAATATTTGGCAAGCCAAGGCGAGGAATGGTTGGTCTGTGGACGGGTATGAGCAGAAATTTTAAATTTTTCTTACAATTGATTTTGGCCTTGTTTGTTGCCTTTTATCTTAATAGAGTTATGGGGATTTCAATAATTCATGTTCCGGTGTTTGACCGGGTTGTGGATTTAGGGGGCATTTATATTATATTTGCTGCGTTTATTATTGTTTTTTTTGCTAATGCATTTAATTTCACTGATGGGTTGGATGGTCTTGCGTCTGGTTTACTTATGATATTTTTAATAGCATTTGCCATTATAACTGCGCAGGCACTGGACACCCCTCTTTCTGTATTTATTGCTTTATGGTTAGGTTCAATTATCGCATTTTTATATTTTAATATCTGGCCTGCTAGAATATTTTTGGGAGACACAGGAGCGCTTTCTTTTGGCGCAATGATAGCAGTAATTGGTCTTTTAACTGGGAATATTTTTGGATTGTTTGTTATAGGAGGGATATTTGTAGTTGAGGCATTTAGCTCTGCACTTCAGATTTTGGGTTGGAGACTTTTTAACAGGCCTATTCTGCCATTGGCTCCGATTCATCACACGTTTTTGGCAATAGGTTGGGAGGAGCCCAAAATCGTAATGAGAGCTTGGCTGGCTGGGATCATCATGGCTATTTTTGGCCTATGGCTTTCTTCGATATAAGGATTTGAAGAGAAAAAAAGAACATAAGAAAAAGTCATACGACAAAAGTTTGTTGTATTTAACTATTGGGTTAACATTTCTGGGTGTATTAGCTGTTGCAGACGCGTCGACGCCCCAGGCTTTAAAGTTTTTTTCAGACAGTTTTTATTTTTTGAGAAGTCAAATTGTTGCGGTGGCCCTGGGTTTTGTAGGATTAATAATTTCGAGTAGGATTCATTACAGTGTTTGGAAAAGGTATTCTGTGGCATTTTTTGTTTTAACAATTGCGATGCTTTTGTTAGTGTTAATCCCAGGTGTTGGAATTAAAAGTTTGGGTGCCAGAAGATGGATAGACTTAAGTGTAGTAAGTTTCCAACCGTCGGAATTTGTGAAGCTTTTTTTTGCGATCTATGTCTCAAGTTTAGTGAGTTCAAAAAAAAATCTATTATCTTTTGTTTTACCTCTTTTAATTGTGGCTGCCTTAGTAATGCTACAGCCTGATATGGGAACAACTTTGGTAATTTTAAGCATTGGGGTATCGGCAATTTTTGTGAACGGCATAAGTTTTGTAAGTTTTATTTCGATCTTATCTGTCGGATTTCTGGCTGGGCTATTACTTATTTTTACCTCAACATACCGAAGAGAAAGATTAATGTCATTTTTGAGTGGGGTAAATGAGCCGTTGACGAGCTCTTATCATGTGAAGCAAATACTATTGGGTTTAGGACTTGGGGGATTTTTGGGTTCTGGGCTCGGTCAATCTCGCCAGAAATTTCTTTTTTTACCCGAATCTGCGACCGATTCTGTTTTTGTGGTTATTGCCGAGGAGTTGGGATTTGTGGGAGCAGTTATCGTACTGATACTTATTAGTATTCTGGTTTTTCGCCTTTTTCGTATTGCTTTACGTAGCGAAGATAGATTTGCTTCTGCGTTTAGTACCTGTGTGGGTGTTTGGATAGGACTACAGTCATTCTTAAATATTGGATCAATGGTGGTGTTGGTACCATTAACGGGTATACCTCTACCATTTTTTTCGTACGGTGGAACATCTCTAATTGCTCTTTTAGTTAGTATTGGTATAGTTTTGAATATTTCAAGAGAAGGGATATGAAAAAAACCAAAAAAATCTTGTTCACTGGTAGCCATGGTGCAACTACGGCTATTTCGATCATTCAAATGTTAAAACATTCTAGAAAATATGACTGGCAAATTAGTTGGATTGGATCAAAAAGGTCGTTTGAAGGTGCCAAAATTAATCCTTTCGAATCAAAATTCTTACCTAAACTTGGGTGTCGTTATTATTCTATAAATTCAGGGAGGGTCCAAATGAGGTTTTCCATTTGGACGATTCCAGCAATTTTAAAGATTCCGCTTGGTTTTTTTGAGTCTTATTTGCTGATTCGAAAAATTAAACCAGATATTGTTTTTTCTTTGGGAGGTTCAGCTGGATTTCTAGTTTCACTGTGCGCTTTTTTCGCTCGAATACCCGTTTTTGTACACGAGCAAACCTCCGTTGCCGGGCGAGCTAATTTGCTAACAGGCAAATTTGCAAAAAAAATTCTAATTTCAAGAGAAAACAGCCGAAAATTTTATCCTTTAGATAAAACTTTTTTGGTAGGTAATCCAATTAGAGAGAGTATCAAGAATGTTCCAGTCAAAAAGAATCCAGGTTTGCCTCCCGTGTTATTGATTCTAGGGGGTTCCAGGGGTTCAAAAGTTATAAATAACAACTTAAAACCGAAACTTCAGGAAATCTTAAAAAATTATAAGGTAATTCACCAAACTGGTTCAATAGATTACCCCGCTTTTTTGAAGTTACGGCTAAGTCTACCGACAGCGCTAAAAGACAAATATGAGGTCTTTGAGTTTATAAAAGATATGGAAGGTGTTTACAAGGCAAGTGATATCATAATTTCACGCGCGGGGGCAAATATGGTATCAGAAATAATGGCAGTTAGGCGTCCGTCAATACTTATCCCCATTCCTTGGTCTTATAAAAATGAACAGATGATAAATGCACAAATTGCACAAAAATATGGCGTTACCTTAATCCTCACCCAAAATAGTCTGACTCCAGCCATACTACTTCAAAAAATAAATGAAGTATTTTTAAAATGGCAGGAAATGGCGACTAAAAAAGCCGGTCAATACATTAAACTGGACGTAAACGCCAATAAATTGATTTGTGACATTATCGAAAACTCTTTGTGAGAAAAGCCAAAAAAATCCTTTTTATTTCTCTTGCTTTAGTTGTCCTGCTGTGCCTTGGTTTTTTAAAATTTACCAAAGTATCAAAAGTAAGCTGCACGAGCCAATTTGGCCCCTGTAGTGTTAAGGTTGAAAAATTTTTATCAAGAGTAGTAAGCGAAAACCTCTTTACAGCAAGGAGTATTGCAATGTCATATTTAGCACGTGAACCTTTAATAAGCGATTTTTCAGTCAGTCTTGAGTCTGTGTCTGTCCTTCGAATTTTTATTATAGAGAGATATGGATATATTGCATTTAAAAGAAACGGATCGGAAAATTACATGATTGTAGATATTGAAGGAGTCGTTATAAAAGACGAAAAGGAATCAGCCCTTCCAGTATTATCGGTTGATGAAGATTTGCCCCCTACAGGCCAAAGTGTAAAGGGTGAGCAACTTTTTGGAGCGAAGTTACTAAAAACGCTTTCAGATGCGTATGGGGTAAGTAGAGGATACCTGGATAAGGACAGTCTAAAAGTCGAAGTAGCTAATGAAACTAAAGTAATATTTCCTCTTTCAGGGGACAAGGATGTAATGCTTGGAAGTCTTCGATTCCTGCTTTCACGGTTGAAACCGCTACAGTCTGGTTCTACAATAGATTTACGTTATAAAAATCCTGTAATAAGGAGCAACTTAAAATGAAAGACAACAAAGTAATTGCCGCGATTGATATGGGTTCAGCAAAGGTTACTACCATTATTGCCCAAGTTAATTTAAACGAAAGCTCTCTTGAGAAGAGTGTCAATATCGTTGGTGTTGCCTCGGTTGATTCGAAAGGCGTCAGAAAGGGGCAGATAGTTGATATTGAAGAGGCTGTTGAGACTGTTGTTTCTTCAGTTGAGGCAGCTGAAAGAATGGCAGGATACAATTTAAGTAGAGCGTATATATCAGTCGGCGGTGCTCATATAAATAGCCTTAATAGCCATGGGGTTGTTGCAATATCAAATCCAGATTCGGAAATTTCCCAGGAGGACATTGAAAGGGTAATTGATGCCGCAAAAGCCGTCTCACTTCCTTCGTCGCGTGAAGTGATTCATGTTATACCCAGAGAATATACTGTTGACGGTGAAGGTGGCGTAAAGGATCCTGTCGGAATGACGGGTGTTCGACTTGAAGTAGAGACTCATTTAGTTAGTGCCTCTTCCCCCGCTATTAAAAATATAGTCAAAACTGTGAGTGAAGTGGGGGTGGAAGTCGAAGAGTTAGTTTTTTCTGGTCTTGCTGCTGCCGAAGCTGTATTAACGAATACAGAAAAAGAGTTGGGCTGCGTGTTGGTCGATATAGGAGGAGGTACAACATCGGTAGCAGTATTTATCGAAGGTTCACTGGCATACTCTAGTGAAATCCCAATAGGTGCTAAAAATGTAACAAATGATTTGGCTATTGGGCTTAGAGTATCTATTGAAAGTGCTGAGAAGATAAAATTAGCATTATCGAAAAAGGAGAAACTTTCAAAAACGGAAAAAGAGGTAGATTACATTGACATTGCAACATTTGGCGCAGACGAGTCAAAGAAGGTATCAAAAAAGACTCTCGTGGAAGGAATAATCAGGCCAAGGCTTAATGAAATTTTTACAATGGTAAAGCTTGACTTGGCCAAGGCAGAAATAATTAATAAGATTCCATCTGGCGTGGTAATTACGGGGGGCGGTGCGTTAACTGTGGGAGTGGTTGATAGTAGTAAAAGAATGATGGCATTGCCTGCGAGGATCGGCGAACCCAAAGGAGTAGGGGGCCTGATAGATGACATATTAAATCCTGCTTACTCTGCACCAATAGGGTTGATTTTATGGGGTTCTAAGAATATTGAGGCTCCCGGAGTTGGGTCTATTGCCAAAAGAATAAAACTACCCACTAAAGGAATTATTGGGAAGTTCGTTCAAACAATTCGCGATCTCCTGCCTTGATTTGAATTTGCAATTTGTCATTCAAGAGAATAAAATCTGCGGGAGAACATGGCATTAGTCAAACCCGATTCGGCAAGAATAGCAAAAATAAGAGTAATCGGGGTCGGTGGTGGAGGAGGAAATGCAATTTCTTCAATGATCGACACCAGTCAGATTTCGGGTGTAGAATTTATTGCGGTAAACACCGATGCACAAGTCCTTCTTGCTAATAAAGCTTCTACCAAAATTCAAATTGGGGAAAAACTTACAAAAGGACTCGGGGTCGGAGGAAATCCTGAAACCGGAGCACAGGCGGCGGAAGAATCTGTTGAAAAAATCAAAGAAATTTTGATCGACTCTGATATGGTTTTTATTACCGCAGGTATGGGAGGTGGGACGGGGACTGGCGCTTCACCTATTATTGCAAGCCTTGCAAAAGAATCTGGAGCTTTAACTGTAGCCATAGTTACTAAGCCATTTAGCTTTGAGGGTACTCGCAGAATGATACTCGCTGAGGATGGAATAGAAAAACTTAAAGAACACGTAGACACTTTGATAGTTATTCCAAATCAACGGTTGATGGATGTGATTGATCGTAAGATGACTCTCATTGAGGCGTTTAAAGTGGTTGACTCAGTACTGGGCCAAGCAGTATCTGGTATCGCAGATATTATAACAACCCCCGGGCTTATTAATGTAGATTTTGCCGATGTAAAATCTGTGATGAAGGACTCGGGAACAGCTCTTTTGGGAATTGGACATGGTGTTGGTGAAAACAGAGCTCAGATGGCAGCGCGTGCAGCAGTCTCATCTCCGCTTCTTGATCTATCAATCGAGGGAGCAAGGGGAGTTCTATTTAATATTGCCGGTGGGCCAGATTTAACTATGTTTGAGGTAGATGAAGCAGCCAGGGTTATTTCAAATTCCGCAGACCCTGACGCAAACATCATCTTCGGTGCAGTAATAAGAGATGATATGTCTGATCAAGTTAGAATTACTGTCATCGGTACCGGTTTTTCGGAAACACAAGCCAGAATAGCAGAGATAACAAAACCAGCCGTTGGATTTAAGGTACAGGGTGTAGTTAGCGAAGTACCTGAAGAAAAAAAGAAAGACAAAGATAGGGATGGGGAAAACTTCATTGATGAAATTGAAGTAGCGGATAAAGACGGAGATGATGGTGGAAAAGATGAATTTGGAAAGGACTTCGATATCCCAGCGTTTCTTCGCAAGATTCATTAAGGGGTTTGACCGGGGGAAACTTCGGGAGTAGGGGTATAAAGGTAAAGAGAACTGACTTCTGGCGAAGGCTGGGGTGTTGGACTTGGAGTGATGGCGGGACTTGAAGATGCTTGGAGATTAGACTCTTTTTCTAATTCTAACTGATCATTTTTTTCAGACGTAGAACTGACAATGCCAGCAGGATTATCGGGTAAATATATGGGGTTGGGAGAAGGGGAGGTGGCGTACTTGATTTCGGTGATAGATGGAGTAACAAGCGGGGCGATATCTTGCCTTTTTGTTACACGGATATCTGGCGGTGTTTGGTTTATTGCTACCACAAAAAGTATAACTAAAATTATGTATTTAATCATGGCAAGCGATGATAACCTGGTCTATAAAAAAATTCAAGCCTGATGTAAAATAAAGCCATGAAAAGAAAAGGTACTAATTTTTTTGATCCTGTTTCCCCATCTGTAAATTTTCCAGCACTTGAGGAAAAAATACTAAAGTTTTGGAAAAAAAGAAAAATTTTTGAAAAATCGATTGATAGTAGACCTGAAGGCAAAACTTGGACATTCTTAGATGGCCCGCCGTTTATCACGGGTCTTCCCCATTATGGGACCTTGCTATCCAGTATTCCAAAAGACCTATTCCCCCGTTACTGGACAATGAAGGGTTATCGAGTTAGGCGTGTGTGGGGTTGGGATTGTCACGGTCTACCCGCAGAAAATAAAGTTGAAAACAAGTTTGGTATAAAGCGCAAAAAAGATATAGAAGAAATTTTTGGAGTAAAGCGTTTCATAGACGAGTGTAAGTTGTATGTCAAAGATGTCTCTAGTGAGTGGGAGTGGTATGTGGACCACATATCTCGGTGGGTGGATTTTGAAAACGCCTACAAAACAATGGACCTAAATTATATGGAGACTGTAATGTGGGTCTTTAGCCAAATATATAAAAAGGGCTACATTTATAAAGGTTTGCGAGTTTCGCTTTATTGCCCACATTGTGCGACCCCTATTTCTAATTTTGAAGTTGCAATGGATGCAGATAATTATAAAGAAATAACTGAGCCCGCGGATACTTATAAATATAGACTCGTTGGTGAGAAAAATACTTATCTTCTTGCTTGGTCTACTACTCCTTGGAATAAGATTGTAACACCAGCCCTGGCTGTAAACCCTAAATTAAATTACGTAAAAATTAAGCAGGGAGATGAATATTACATACTTGCCGAAGCAACTTTGAAGATGCTTAAAAAAGAGCCTTTTAAAATAGTTTCCAAGTTTAGAGGAAGCAAGATTGTCGGTAAGTTTTTCGAGCCTCATTACGATTTTTACAAGATTGAGAGAGGAAAAAGAGCTTTTGTTGTGATTCCGGGAGATTTTGTGACAGCGGATGAAGGTACGGGGATTGTGACAATTGCAGCATATGGCGAAGATGATTTAGTCGCAATGAAAAAATATAATATTCAAATTGTTCTCCACGTCGACGATGAGGGTAAATTAACTTCAAACGTTCCAAAGTGGGCTGGAATGAACTATTTGGAAGTAAATGAAAAGGTAAACTCGGACCTTAAAGAGAGAGAATTACTTTACAGCGAGACACCTTTCATTCACAAAGTCCCTACGTGTTGGAGGTGTCATACCAGGCTTTATTACGCTCCTCAAAATGCATGGTATATAGACGTGCAGAAGTTAAAACCTGCAATGAGAAAGGGTAATAAACATGTAAACTGGTTTCCATCGCATTTTAAGTATGGCAGGTTTTTAAAAAGCTTAGAGGCGGCGCCAGACTGGTGTATATCAAGAAGTAGATATTGGGGGTCGCCGGTTCCTGTGTGGGAGTGTGAATGTGGGGAAAGGTTTGTGCCGGAAAGTTTGGAAGAACTTGAAAAAGAAAGTGGACTAGTCCTTCGCGACCTTCATAAACCCGAGATAGATTTAGTGACAGTCAGGTGCAAAAAATGTGGCAAGGAAATAAGAAAAGTACCGGAAGTTTTGGATAGCTGGATAGAAGCTGGATCGGCATCTTTAGCAGAGCGGCACTATCCATTTGAAAAATCTTTAAATCTGGAAGACTTTTTGCCTCCAGACTTTATAGTTGAATATACAGGTCAAATTAGGGCGTGGTTTTATGTTCTTCATGTTATCGCAACAGCTCTCTCGCTTCGTGGAAATCAGGAAGATAATGTTTTGGCAAAAAACGTGTTAGTAAGTGGAGTAATATTAGGCACCGATGGGCGTAAAATGAGTAAGAACTTTGGTAATTATCCGGATCCAAGGCAATTGATTGAAAAATACGGAGGGGATGCTTTAAGGCTTTACTTACTAGGGAGCCCGGTGATGAACGGAGAAGACATTAGAATATCGGAAAGTGATTACAGGAATCAAATAAAATCATTTTTACTTCCTCTTTGGAACATATATAACTTTTTTGTTACATATGCAAATCTGAAAAATTGGAAACCGTCTAAAACTCAATTTGTTCCTAAAGAGATTATGGACAGGTGGATCTTGTCTCGTATGTACGAAAATATTAGAAATCTTAAAAAAGAAGGCTATGAAAAATTCAACACTCCAAATATTGTGGACTTGGCAAAGAATTTTATTGTTAATGACCTTTCAACTTGGTACGTAAGAAGAATTCGGGATCGGGCGCGTGAGGGAACTAGGGACGCTTTTGAGACTCTTTGGAAAGTTTTAGTTGAGTACTCAAAAGCTTTGGCACCCTTGGTACCTTTTGTATCAGAAGAGATATATAAGAATCTTACTAAGGAAGAATCTGTTCATTTGAGCGCGTGGCCGGCAGTTAACACTAAACTCCTAGATAAAAAATTAGAAAAAGAAATGCAGGAAAAGGTGCTTAAGGCTGTAGAGTTAGCACATTCTTTACGAAAAGACCAAAAAGTTCCTGTCCGCCAAGCTTTATCAAAGATGTACGTTACGACAAAAAAACCAACAATAGCTGGTTTGGATGCTATTGTGAAGGAAGAAATTAATGTTCTCCATATTGTCTGGGGAAGTAAGAATGCCAGGTTGGATACCAAGTTGACGCCTAAACTTGTCGCTATGGGTGAAGCAAGAAACTTAATCAGACAAATTCAGGCCGAGCGAAAAAAATTGAAAACTTCCCTTGATGAGCTAGTCAATGTTACTCTTCCCAGCTGGCCTGAAGTTCACGAAGATGAGATAAAGGCAAAAGGCCTAGTTAACCAATTGAATAAAGGAGAATTTGAGGTTTTAAGAAATAAATGAAACGGCAACTTGATGTCTTTTTGGTTATAGCTATTCTACTAGTTGTTATCTTTAAAGTCATTATTCTTCGATCGTTAATTCCTTCGATTTTCCCGTTTTATTACCTGTACTTGATTACCGGAGTTCTAGCGTTTTGGGTCATGAGTAAAATTGATTTTACGATTCTTTCACTTTTTTATAAGCCAATTTACGTGTTTTCAATTTTTTTTTTAGTGGCAACAATTGTGATAGGTCAGGTTACTCGTGGAGCTATCCGTTGGATACCAATTGGGTCTTTTACAATACAGCCGAGTGAAATTACAAGACCGTTTACATCTCTATTTCTCGCACACTACCTTTTTTTAGATGAGCTGACACCTAGTCGTATTATTAAAAGCTTTATATTGGTGGGAGCACCTCTTTTTTTAGTTTTAATTCAGCCCTCGTTTGGGATAGCGTTCCTAACTGGTATTTCGTTTCTTGGAATATATTTGGCAAGCAAAATTAATAAAAAATATTTTTTATTTATACTAGTATCGCTATTTATTGCGGCACCAATATTCTGGGGTTTATTAGCAGACTACCAAAAATTGCGAGTTACCTCTTTTTTGTTCGCAGAAAATGATCCTTATGGTGCGGGTTACAATAGCATTCAAGCTGCAATTTCTGTTGGGTCTGGAATGATAACTGGTAGAGGTTTGGGGGAAGGAGTACAAACACAGTTGCAATTTTTACCAGAAAAGCATACAGACTTTATTTTTGCGTCAGTTGCGGAAGAGCTTGGATTTGTTGGTGCCATTTTCGTTTTAGGGGCATTGATGTTTATATTTTGGAGAATTATTAAAGCCCTTGAAAACTCGGAGTCGCCGCAGGGGAGAGCGTTCATTACAGGTATATTTTTATCACTATTTGTTCAAACCTTTGTACACATAGGAATGAATATGTCTCTTTTGCCAATTACGGGTGTACCCCTTCCCTTAATATCAGCAGGTGGCTCTTCGTTTGTTTCGACCATGATTTCTCTTGGAATAGTTATGAGTACACGAAAAAAGAATTCTTAGCTTGTTTTTAACTCTTGCTGAAGGTAGAATAGCTAGGTATGAAATACGCTGTAGTTGAAATTAAAGGTAAACAATACAAGGTGGAAGAGGGGGGAGAGTATCTTGTTGATTTGCATAGCGAGAAAGAAGAAATAAATTCAAGAGTACTTCTCTATAAAGACGGGAAGCTAGTTTCCATAGGCAAACCCTATTTGGGAAAGATAAACATTAAGGTTAAAAAGTTGGAAAATGTTAAGGGTAATAAAATTCATATAATGAAATACAAGGCAAAATCACGCTATAGAAGAAAAACAGGCTTCCGATCCAAATACTCCAGAATCCTAGTTGAAAAAATAGCTTAAGACTAAATAACAGTATCACTCTATATCTTTTTATATATTGACATCCGTGAAAAAAGTTAATATAGTCATAAATAATGTCGAAGAAAAAGCAGGGCGGTAAAACCACCCAACACGTAAGACCCGAAGGTAAAAGACTGGGTACAAAGGTGTCCGATGGGCAAGAAGTTAAAGCTGGATACACACTTGTAAGACAAAGGGGAACGAAATTTCATGCAGGTTCGGGCGTTAGAGTTGGACGTGATCATACTCTTTTTGCAGTGAAAGTTGGAATAGTAAATTTTGGTAAAAGATACGGCAAAAAAAGCGTTAGTGTGTTAGCTAAATAATATGGTGGAAGAGGTTATTCAAATATCTGTTGAGGAGTTACAGGCAAATCCTTTGCAGCCTCGTGGAGCGATTACCCCCGAGAGTTTAGTCGATTTAGTAGATTCTATCAAAGAGCACGGTGTTCTGGAGCCTCTGGTTATTGCAAAAACCCCCGCGGGATATCAAATAATAGCTGGTGAGAGGCGTTGGAGAGCTGCAAAGCTTGCAGGTATGACTCACATTCCTGCATTGGTTCGGGAGACTACACCTAGAGGGATGCTTGAGATGGCTCTGGTTGAGAATGTCCAAAGAATTGACCTCAACCCGCTGGACAGAGGAAAGGGTTTTGAGCGTCTGATGCACGAATTTAATCTCACATCCACCGAGATTGCTGTTAGAATTGGTAAATCAGTCGCTTATGTCTCAAACTCTTTAAGGTTACTTAACTTACCTGATGCTCTTAAAGATGGACTCTTGTCTGGATTGATATCCGAAGGCCACGCTAGAGCTCTCGGCGCAATTGATGACACTCCATTGATGGTAGATGCCTATAAGATAATACTTAGAGAGTCTGGGTCAGTTAGACGAGCCGAGGACCTGGCAAGAAGAATGAAATCCAAGTCCGGACAAAGACCAAAACGTGGTACCAGGCACGATCAAGCCAGATTAGTTTCAATAGAAATTGACCAGATGGAAAAGGATATTGAAAAAGCGTTTGTCGCCAGCACTTCAGTGGGTATCAAGTCTACCGTAAAAATCGCCAGGTCGAGAAGAGAAACAAGAATTACATTTGTGTTTAAAGGGTCTCTTGAAGATACAGAGGCAAATCTTCAAAAGGTATATAAGGCGCTAACAGGCGCTTGACGAGGGTCTTCGTAGAGATTTTCATATTTTATTAGCCCAGCTTTCTTAACTGGCCAATAAACTAGCCAGGCACGGCCGGTAATTTTACTCTTTTCGATAAAACCCCAAGCTCGGGAGTCGGAGGAATATGACCTATTGTCCCCAAGCACTAGGTACGAATCCGTTGGGACCTCTAAAGTCTGGTTTTCAGCCAAAAATCTTCCTGGGCTGGTGTAAACGGTTTTCTCTAAATATTTTTCTTCTAAAACTTTTTCGTTAAGATAAACTTTACCACCACTAATCAGCACCTTGTCGCCAGGAAGCCCTATTATTCTTTTAATGAATTCGTCCCTGTCGTCGGGGGGGGATTTAAATACAACTACGTCGCCTCTTTTGGGCTCATTAAATCTATAGGTAATTTTGTCGGTAAGTAAAAACTCGCCATCTTCAAAGTTGGGATACATCGAACTACCTTTTATTTTGTGGGGTTGTAATAAAAGAAGATAAACGAATAAGAATATTGCAACAGCGAATACGATTACTTGTAAAATATCTAAAAAAAATGCGCCAAGTCGGCCTAGCATATACAAAGATTATATTAACTACGACAAACTTTCGCTAGATGGTATTTGGTGTTAAAATATAATGCCGAAACTTGACCGTTTAGCTCAGTTGGTTAGAGCGCTTCGTTCACATCGAAGAGGTCGAAGGTTCGAATCCTTCAACGGTCACTATTTTGGAAATGGAAGCAGAATTGGGGGCAGCGCTGGCTGTGCCCGCCTCCGCAGACTGCGCTGCAAAGGGAAAATCGAGGATTGCCGACAGGCGACGCTAAGAAAAAGAATGAAGAAAAACGCAAAAATTTTAAAGAACTTTTACTGATAATATCCCAAGTATTCCTTTGCTTCATCAAGGTATTCTGCTTGGTCTTCAAGTGTTAATTCCATTGTCAATAAATTTTCTAAATTACCGATAATGCTTCCTAACGCCCACTGTTGTCCGTAATATTCTTTTAATTTTGGATCATAATGATCCATCCCCATTTTTCGAAGATACTCGTCAACAGAAAAATGAGGATTATCTAATAAAAAGTTTAAGTCTCTTTCTGGTGGGGAAATCATTGCTCCATCCCAATCCACAAGCTTTAAACCATATTCAGACAAAATAATATTTCTTCCAGTTATATCTCCATGAGTCAAAACTAAATATGGTTTATTTTTTTTGTAATATTCTCCTAACTTTGTATGCGTGTTTATCAACTTACGAATTAAGGCCTCGTTAGATTTCAAAATTGATACCGCTTCACTATTTGACCTAGCACCTCTATCTGTTTGTAAAGTAAGTAATCTTTCAAAGTCTGTCAGAAAATCGTTATTAAAATCCTCAACGGACAGCCTTACAGTAATTTTGTCTTTTGAAGAATGGATTTTGACTATAATGTCAAGTAATTTATCGACCAGATCTTTATCAAATTTTTCGTTACCAATGGTAACTATTTCTCCATCAATATAGGGATATACATAAATCTTGCCGGTTAAAATGCTAAAGGAAGTCTTACCTTGAACATCGATAGGGGGAACTACGAAGTTAAAATCTTTCAACTGAACAAGCAATTGATTAACCAAATCAATATTTTTTGTTACATTTGCTCTTTCGCAATATTTTACAAAGTATTTATTGCCATTGAAGTCTATAGCCAAGTAGGAGTAACTTTCTTCGCCTACAGGCTTAAAGTCCATAGATTTGAGAGTTATACGGTAATATTTTTTTAATGCGTCTATGACCGATTGTTTTGTGTTTTGGTTATCGTACTTCATATTTTTATTCTCTCAAATTTTTCGCTATAATTAAAGCGTCCGCGAGGCAATCGCAAATCGCGCGCGCAAAAAGTAACGTAAGCGCGGCGGGTGGGGGCGTCACGCTGGAGTAGCGAGCCCCGCCGGGCGGGGCGAGCTAACAAATTGACTTAAAATGAGTTCGAATTTGTTCAAAAACGTTTACTATATGTTTGCCGCTTTTATATTGATTTGGTTTACGCTACTTTCAATTTCCACTTATGCTATTGTTGTAAATAGTGCTCCTTTGAATAAATTAGTTAGCGATACAGACCTTTTGATTAATTTTTTTCAAAGACTTACTGGTTTTTTGGCTTTCAATTTATTATTTTTTCAAATACTGACTGGCTCTTTGATGCCGAAGTTACGAAGGAAACTAGGCAGTATTATTTTCAAATTTCATTTGATTCAAGGAGCTCTTGCCTATTCGCTTATAATAATGCATCCGTTACTTTTTATTATCCTTAATTTCCGTCTGACAAATAAATTCGATCCATTTTATGTGTTCACCGATTTCTGTGTTCTTTGCAGTAAAAGACTGGAGTATTTTTATACATTGGGAAGGATTTCCTTTTGGCTTATTACTTCGGGAGTTGTAGCTGCAAAGTTAAGATCAAGTATAATATTAAGAAAAAATTGGAGGAGAGTACATGTTTTAAATTACCTAGCATTCTTTTTAGTTTCTGCCCATGCATATTTTGTTGGAACCGATATAAAGTTAGAACCCACAAGCTTTATTTATTTCACTTACATAACAGTTGCACTAATTTTGTTGGTTGCACGAATTGTTAGAGAGTTTAAAGAGAGAAGTTAAGGTTAAGTTTGGACTCGGTTAAGTTTCCCGCTTTATCAGTTGCTTTAAATCTAAATTCGTTGTTTCCCTCGCTAAGGCTAGTATAAAAAGTAAAATTCCCTGTATTTTCGACTACTACAACACGGTCGTTAATTGTAATTTTCGTGTCTGTTTCTGTTTTTCCTTTTATTACAACCTGTCTTTGTTTGTTCCCGTAAAATGTTGTATTTTCCAGTGGCTCCTGTATTTCAAGTTCTGGGGGCTCGTTATCTAAATGAATAACCATAGTGTTAGTTGCCTCGCTTGTATTGCCGTTGTTGTCAATAGCTTTTGCATAAACTTTATTTTCTCCATCGACTAAAATAAAATTAGCTGTGAAGCTCCCGCTTGAACCCGCCAAGAGCTCCCTTTTAGCTTCATTAAAATAGATATTTACTAAAGCTCCGGGTTCTGTTACCCCTGAAATTTCGACGTCTTTTTGATTTGTGTATTCCACGATTGTGTTTATTCTTGGAGGAGGGGGGGGAGTTTGGTCGTTAATATCAATTGAAGCAGAGCTTTTATTTAAACTAATGAGTATTTCTGAAACTCGGGTAACTAATGGAAATCCGAAAGTGGCAAGAAATACAATTATTAAGATTGATGTTCCTATCAACACGAGAGCGTGTCTGTTGTCCCTTTTCTCTTCAAGTTTTGATAATCTCGAGTATCTTTTTTTCATACTACTTTGAGCCAGGGGTGGGATTTGAACCCACGACCTCGGCTTTACGAAAGCCTTGCTCTACCAGCTAAGCTACCCTGGCAACGTGCTTATTATACAATATTTACTGGATTACTAAAGTTAGTAACCTGTAAACTTTTCGATTCGAATTTGATCGGAAGTTATCTTGAGGCTTTCTAAAATTTTTTCAGTAGCTTCTACCATCGGCGGAGGGCCACAGAGCCACCAAGTTATGGTTGGTGACTGGTGATCGGTGATTAGTGATTTGATCATTTTTTCGTCAACTCTCCCAATTAAACCTGTCCACAGTTCTCGACCTTCTTCAGGTTTTGATACAGTCATAAATACTTTTATATTTTTGTGATTTTGGGCAAGTTCTTCAAGCTCTTTTCTAAAGGTTATTTGTTCAGGTGTGGAGTTACTGTAGATAAGATGTATTGGAGTTTTATAATTTTTGTCCGCACTAAATTTAATAATACTTCTAAAAGGGGTGATCCCAATTCCGCCTGCAATAAAAACCTGCCTGCCGGCAAGCAGGCCTGAGGAAGGGATACAAAACGTTCCATTTGGGCCTCTTCCTTCGAGGTTACTGCCGAACGGAAGCTCGTCTAAAGTTTTTTTAAACCCTGATTCTTCTCGCACTCGAGTGGTTATCCTCAAAGTTTTCCCCTCCGTAGGCGATGAAGAAAGAGTGAAATGCCTAGTATCCCCTCTCTCATCCGGAAATTTTAGCTTTGGAAGAGTAAAGTAGAAGTATTGTCCAGGTAAATAGCTGACAATCTCTTCTGGTTCGAAAAAGAAAGACTTTGTTCCCTCAGCCTCAGTCTTTTTATCGACCAAAACTAGTCTCATTGTATTATTATATTAACATACAAATTTTAACTTTTAAGATTTGAATTTTGTGTTTGAGGAGGTGACGACGGAATATGTGTTATAACTGTGGGTGCCAAGTTTCTGACGATGATATGGGCAAAGGGCCTCTGCGAAAAGGAGGTGGTAGCTTGGTTGAAAGTGATTTCGATCACATGGCAAAAGCGTGGAACATGACTGTGGAGGATACTAAAAAAGAGGTCTACAAGATGCTTAAAAAGCAGCTAGAAAAGTGATTTGTTATAATTGCCCAATGGCAAAAAGTAGGTTTAAAGACAAAGTTGTGTCTTATAGCAAAGCTTTCAAGTTAAGTGCGAGACTTGGCAGAAATAAAAAAATCGGTTTTGCCACGGGAGTTTTTGATGTTTTACACTTAGGCCACGTTTTTTTCCTTGATTCTATTAAGAAAAAAGTCGACGTACTTATGGTGGGAGTTGATGACAATGAAACTTCAAAGCGTATAAAAGGTGAAGATATGCCATATTTTGATGAAACGGAGAGGGCGCAAATGCTCGCTGTACTTTCGATTGTGGATTATGTATTTGTTTTCAAAGGGCCGTGTAATCAAAAAATTCTCTCAGAAATCAAACCTACTTACTATGGTGTTTCTCCGTTTGACCCGGTATTGACAAAGAAGAAGAAGGACGCAAAAAAGGCGGGGGTAAAAGTTTTTGTATCTCCATATTTTTTAAAATCCTATTCGACTTCAAAAGTAGGCAGGGCTTTAAGGTTCAGTTATCTATTAAGTAGAAGCATTTATCCCTCCCAAAGAAAAGATTGGAACTCTCTTAAATAAGTCCTTGTGTTAAACTCCTGTCAAGATTATTTATGGCTGTTTATAGTGAGGGGGAAGATTGGTGTTTTAACTTAACAAGACATAGTTATTATATGTTTAAAGATTCCCGCAGGAGACGAAGAGAGAGGCTTGACTGGTTGATTTGTGTACGTTTACGGCTAAAGGCAACATTTGTGATAACTCTGCCATAGAAGTTACAATTGTAGTTTCTGATTTGCCATTAACCACATCATTCAAGGAGAATAGAACGTTGCCAAGGTCTATACAACTTCCTTTATGAATATGGGCTGGCTGACGAATATTTCTAGGTGTATTTTCAAGCTCAATTACAACTTTTACCTTTTTACCAAATTCTTGAGTAAGAGTTACAAAACCTTCCTCATTTGATTTATTTATCTCAGTTAACCGAATTTGGACTTCCGGAGGTATTATGTTTTGCGTAGACTCTATCCTAGAAGTGTTTCTGATTGATCGAGTAAATATAAGTAAAAACAGGCTTAAAAATAGTACTCCAAGTAACATAAGAATATTTTTGCTACTGATTAAATTGTCTTCGAAATAATGAGAGGACTTTTTCTTTATTGCCATTAAATTAATTATATGACTTACTCTGGCTTATTAGTCAATAGCCTAAGAGCGGGATACCAGAATTGAACTGGCGTCTCATCCTTGGGAAGGATGCATACTACCACTGTACTAATCCCGCTAATAAGTGATAATTTTACTATATCAAATTTTTAGCTAGCGGGGTATTACAAAGACATTGCCGGCGTGGATTAAGTCAGGATTAACCAATTTATTTGCACGCGCTATTTCCACCCACTTGTAGGGGTCCGCATAAACTTTATTTGCGATTTCCCAAAGGTTATCTCCTCGTACAACAGTGTAACTATCTATCGTAGCTAATGCTTTTTCCTCCTCAGTTAAACTTTCGGGCGATTGGGTAGGTTGCGGGCTTTGAGTTGGCGTAGCTTGAACTGTTGGTTCAGGTGTCTCGGTAACAATTGAGGGACTTTCTACAACAGTAACCTTTTTGGCCTCGACTGCTGGGATTGTAAGTTCTTGTCCCTCTTCAATATTACCCGGAAAAGGAATTTCGTTTGCTTCAGCTATATCAACCCAATTATAACCTGATTTGTAATACTCTTCTGCGATTTTCCAAAGGTTTTCACCGCTTTTCACAGTATGGGTGGTAGGAAGTCCTTCCATTTGGGTTGTTTCGGCTGGAATAGTGAGTTCTTCAGGTTTGTTCATATTTCTAAAGTAGTTAATTGCGACAATCCCAAAAATCAGTATCACTACAATTCCAAGAACCGTGCTTAGGCGTGATTCGTTTTCCTTGATTATTTTTAAAAGAGATTTGATGTCCATTCGTTTATTGTTCACCTCCTTGTTTTGTACTTACAAATCAAACGGAGTCACCTTTGACACATATACTCCTCTTACTCGAGTTTGCACTCTCGTGAGAGATTATGATCCCCAAAATGCTATTTCTAAGGCAGATCAAAGTATTTTTGGTATAAAAGCAATCAAATCGTGACATTTTTATCTGATTTGGAGCAGAGATCAGTTTAGGCCAATTTTATCGAACGACCTGTAAAAGTCAAGCATGACTTTAGGTTTTCTTTTGGTTTTTGAACAAAGTAACTTTTTTGTAATAAGTTATTTTTACGATATTGGTAAATAAATTTATTGATCGAGTAAAATAAAGTTTGTGAAATTGTTAAAATAACAAATTCCATAAATATCTATTAGAAAGCCTATAATACGTTGTTAATAATAGAATAAAAATTAGTTACACAAAATAATTGTTCCGATAATAAGGATATAAATTATCTTAGAGTACTTGTTTTTAAAGAAAAAGTACATATTCTTATAATTTATTAAATATGACAATTTTTTGGGAAAAAAACCGGACTAGCTAAAATAGCAATCGGGTTATAGGATTGCTAACAAAGCAAAAATTGTTTTTCGGTAGTTTTTCAATAAGTCACTTGGATTTTTTCATTTGAGACATTTTCACTTATAAAGTGATAGGTTACTATTATTTGGAATATTTTCCCCATAGATTAGATTAAAAATTGTTATCAATTTGACTATGAAAAAGGTACTGATAAGAATAAACCACCCGTTTAACAAACAGTATTATTATGGGTCCAAACAATATTGTTACAGTTAGTTAACCTGTAAATGATCAAAATAATTACTCTATATTTTGAGACTCATCTGGTTCTCTTTTGCCTAGAAAAATATAACCTCTAGCGTAGGATTTAATAACAACTTTAGGGTTTTTATAATCCTGCTCGATTTTTTCCCGAAGCCGAAGAATTGCAATACGAAGAGCACTTTGTGTAACAGTCTTATTTTCCCATAGACATTTCATTATCGCTTTTTTACTGATTACTTTGATTATATTGCCACTGGATTCGTTTTCGGAAAAAAGACCAAATAATTGGTTTTCGGTTGGCGTAAGTCTAATGGCAGAGTTTCCAAATACTACTATCCCCTGATCTGGATAATATCTGTAGGGAAAAGGGTTGAAAGACTCGTAGCGCCTGGTAGGACCAGGGCTCCAGTCTATGGAGTAATCTAAAAATTCACCAGACTCTATTCTTTTTTTTAGTTCCTGAATTAAACTCACGGCTTTTCTAGCCTGATCAAAGTTTCCTTCCTCCAATGCTTTTTTGTAGTTTGCAAAAATTGAATCCTCAATTACTCCCATGCCTGAAGTTTATACCAAAAATTCTAAATTTGCATATAAAGATAATATTTTTGGGGATCAAACTTACCTGCCGGTAGGCAGGATCTCTAACGAAGGTTGCAAACCTGAGTTAGATGAGTTTATCCGTAGGAGGGTCTTATTTCAAGCTTTGTTTACGTATGTGAATCAGATTTTAGAATTTACTTTGTTGATTTTCGATGGTAAAATATTTTTGTTTGGGGGCGTAGCTCAATTGGCCAGAGCGCTTCCCTGTCACGGAAGAGGCTGCGGGTTCGAGTCCCGTCGCTCCCGCAAAATTTTGTTCTATTTTATAACTTGGAATAGTATTAGTTGGCCAGCTCTTTCACCATTCAAAACTGTTACTTCGACATCTGAAGCATTAAATATTTCAAATGTAATTTGACCATTTGTGCCCGGATCTACAAACATACTTCCTAAATGTGTAATTATTCCTTTTCTTGCAAGGTGTGTGTAGCCATCATATAATCCTGCAATATTTTGAGAAAGTTGAGTAATTTCCTCAGATTTAGCCAATACAAATTCTTTGGGTTTAATTATCAATTTTTTGGAAAAATGTATCTTTATCGAAGCTTCTTTGATCTGTGGGCTTGGTTTAATATTTAGTTTCCCTTCTTTTATTAACTTTCTTATGGCATCACCTGAATAAATCATTGATTAAATTATACAAAAAAATTGAAAGGAAAAAATACGGATATTTCTGAAGAAGTTCCGGAGATAGTTCACTAGAGCCCGCAAAATTTTATCTTCAGTACGTACTTAGTTTTATCTCAAGCATTTCATTTTGATATACTGAAGTTGTCTGGAAAATGAGTAAAAGTCGCTATGACATTCACAAGGCAGCAGGTGTACTAATCAAAGACAGAAAATTTTAGTTGAGAGGTCAAAGAATAAAGAGATTTTTATTGCTCCTGGAGGTTCAATTGAAAATAATGAAACACCAAAGCAAGCGTTGGTTAGAGAGTTAAGAGAAGAATTTCAAATATCTGTTGATGAGTCAGATTTAGAGGAATTTGGCACTTTTTGTCATCCTGCCGCCGGTCAAAACGGAAAGATTGTTTGTATGGAAGTGTTTACAGTCAAAAAGTGGGAAGGCGCTATAAAACCAGATAATGAAGTAGAAGAAATCCTTTGGCTAACATCTCAGTTACTTGGCAATCTTAAGGTGGGTTCGATAATTGAACAAGAAATTATTCCCCGACTTAAGGAGAAGGCTCTAATTGACTAAAATATAAAAAATATTTTACTTACGAAGGAGTTACTATTCCAATTATGCCTTTAAAGAAGGAATATGAAGAGTATATTAAAATGGGGAGAATGGACAAGGTAGAGAAGATTAAGAAGACTTTAGACAGAAAGTTCTAAATTCGTCCCATTGGGCGCGCTACGCTTTTTAGCTTCAGAAGATCTCTTACCATAAACAGAAATAAAAACTTCTGATATACTTAGCTAATGACTTTTAATGAAGCTATTGACCTGGCAAAAAGTATTATCAAAAGATTCGAAAATATTGAGGGAAAACCTTGGGAGATTGAAGGTTCAATGATAGAACTATCAAAACAAGTTGGTGACTTATCCAAACTCGTGATGTCCTACGAGGGTTATTACCCTAAAGATAGGGGTAAACAGGATGAACATTATGAAGCAACGAAAGATAAAATTGCAGATGAATTAGCAGATCTTCTCTTTACAATTATAAGAATTGCAGATTATTATGATATTGATTTAGAAAAAGCACACATTGAGGCAAGTAAGTCTTCAGACGAATACCTAAAATCTTACGGAGTTTAAATAGAGGTTACTTCTACTCTATTCAATAAATCTCTGCTTTTATCATCTGCCAGGTACATCACTAATCCAAATTCAGTACAAACTGTTTTGTTAATATCTACAACAGATGTTACCATATTTTTGCCACTATTTAAGAACTCTCTTTCAATGTCTTGTATTCTTTTGTCAACTCTTTTGCTATCAATATTATTTGGGGTAGCGCTTGTTTTTAAGACAATCATCAAATATTCTTCTCCAAAAGCCATCAACATAGCTTGTTCTCTTTTGTCGCTTAAAAAGTACGATAATCTTGCCCACTTAACCCGTGAGCAGTTTCGAGTCCAGGATGTACATGTACACTTCCGACAACTCTTTGATACATTTCTCTCCCGGGTTGTTTTACCAAATACCAGAGAACCGGATTCTGTATCTGCAAATACTGCCCTGGCGTGTTCGCGACCGGTTTCCCCAGTTAACTGTTTTAATTTGTTGATATGCTGTCTCCATGATTGAACATGAATAGATTCAGGTCTATTTGGAGCAGGTATAGATGCTCCATTTCCAGCTTTAGCGAGTGCAACTAGTACACCTTTAAATTGATCAAAATCCCAGTATCTAGGTAGAGTCAAAGACTCGATAACACGTCTAGCGTTTAGGTCATATTGTCCGAGATAGATCTCTTCATTGTCTGAAGCCATGGTATATATATTTTATCAAAATAATTAGCCAAAGATATGAGCGAATGTTGTATTATTATAATGTGCGAAAAGTGATAACAAATACAGAACTTGCGGAATTACTTCGAGACATCGCTGCTGCGTATAAAATTAAAGGTGAGAAGAAAAACAGGTTCAGGATAATTGCTTATGAGAGAGCTGCTGATGCGGTAGAGCATCTATCAAGCGAGGCAAAAGATCTTTGGGACGAAGGTAAACTTATGGATGTGTCAGGAATTGGCCCTTCTATTACTGCACACCTCGATGAGTTATTCAAAACAGGCAAGTCAAAACATTTTGATGAGGTTTTGAAAGGTTTACCGCCTGCAATGTTTGAGCTGATGAAAGTGCCAGGAATCGGTGCAAAGACGGCATACAAGCTTTCTAAGGAACTTGGGATTGCTAAAGCTAAAAATGCACTTAGAGAATTAAAAAAGTCGCTAAGAAGTGGACGAGTAGCTAGGATTGAAGGGTTTGGTGAAATTAGCGAGCAAAGATTGGAAAAATCTATCGGTGAGGTTAAAAAAGGTGAAAAGAGACTACTTTTGCCTTATGCTACACTGGTCGCCGATGAAGTCATGAAGTGGCTTAAAAAGTTAAATACGGGACTTGAAGTTCATCCTTTGGGAAGCCTAAGACGAAAAGCTTCAACTGTTGGTGACGTGGATCTTGCGATTTCAACTAAAAAACCAGTAGAAGTTTTGCACCATTTCGTTGATTACCCCAGGAAACTTAGAAAAATCGAGGAAGGCCCATCTAGTGCCTCAATCATGTTGCCGGGAAATGTGCAAGTTGATGCCATGGTTTCGCCACCTAGAAGTTACGGAGCTTTACTGCAACACTTTACGGGCAGTAAGCACCACAATATAGCTTTGAGGGAACATGCTCTAAAAATGGGATTTAGTTTAAATGAAAAAGGGATTAAGAACTTAAAAACTAAAAAAATGAAAAACTTCGAAACGGAAGTTGAGTTTTATGAAGCTCTCGGAATGGAGTGGATTCCTCCGGAGATAAGGGAAGATACAGGTGAAATTCAGGCAGCTCTTAATAATAAGCTTCCTGATTTGGTTGATATTAAAGACATTAAGGGTGACCTACAGATCCACAGTAGTTTTGACATCGAGACAAGCCATGATCTTGGCCAAAATAGCATGGACGAAATCGCAAAGAGGGCAGACGAGTTGGGTTATGAGTATATTGCTTTTACAGAACACAATCCGAGCCAAAGCGGACATAACGAAAGAAGTATGATTGAGTTGTTGAAGCGTAAGAGAGAAGCTGTTGATAAATTAAATTACTCTCTCGTGAAAACTATGAAAAGTTTAAAAAAAATATTTAATAGCCTTGAAATTGATATCATGCCAAACGGTGAACTTCCCGTCCCAGAAACTGGGTTTGACTATTTGGATTTCGCTCTTTGTTCAATCCATTCAAGCTTTAGGCAAAATAAAAAGGATATGACAAATCGTGTTTTAAATGCTTTTAAACACCCCAAGACAAGAATATTTGCCCACCCAACTACAAGGATTTTAAACAAAAGAGAAGGTGTGGAATTTGATTGGGGAGTTCTTTTTGATTTTTTCAAAAAAAGCAAAAAAATTGTTGAAATTAATGCAGACCCGATAAGGCTCGATTTACCGGATATATTAGTTAGAGAAGCCGTGAAATTCGGTGTGAAAATGTCTCTGGGAACAGATACACATTACGTTACAAGTATGGGAAATATGGTATTCGGTGTTTCTGTAGCAAGACGTGGTTGGGCTAAGAAGAGAGATATAATAAACACATATTCCTTAGAGGAGATTGAAAAGATACTTATTCAATAGTAAACTGTTTTAATTAAGGAACAGGAGGTGATAACATTATGCCGCTAATTTTGTTAGTAGTAGGGATAGTTGTTTTGGTAGGTTGGGTGGTTTCTACTTATAACTTTTTTGTTTCAAGTCGTGCCAGAATAAAAGCTTCTATACAAGAGATTGGAAACCAGTTAAAAAGGCAGGCAGAATTAATACCTAATTTGGAAGAATCGACAAAAGGGTATTTAAAACACGAGAAGGGGATATTTGAAAAACTGGCAGATGCCAGGAAAGCTATCTCATCTGCCATTAAATCCGGAAATATAGATAAGATGCTTAATGCAAGTGAGAAAATCGGCTCAATTTTGCCGTCAATCAGAGTTGCAGTTGAAAGTAATCCAGAAATCAAAGGCTCAGAGGTTGTGACTACACTTATGGATGAGCTTCGTGACACGTCAGATAAGGTAATGTATTCAAGGCGGACTCTAATTGATTTGTCTGCTGACTTTAATGTTAAAAGAGTCAGTTTTCCGACAAGTTTGATCGCAAGTATGTTTGGATTTGAAGAGCAAAAAGGTTTGTCAACAAGTGACGTTGGGTCTCATTTGGAAGTGGGTGAGTCTGAAACAAAAGCTCCTAAAATTAAACTTTAAACATGATTAATGTTTACGAAGCGGTTGATGTCAATAGGCGTAAAAGCTTGATTGTGGTTTTTTGTTTTGCACTTTTTTTTGCAACTGCTGTGTATTTTTTAAGTGGTGCACTCGCTTATTATTTTGGCTATGAACCAGGCGGACTGGGGTTTTTGGGACTTGCGTTAATTTTATCAGGTTTGGTGTCTTTTGCTGGGTACTATTACAGCGACTCAATAGTTCTTTCCATATCCAAAGCAAAACCAGCACTAAAAGAATCATATCCGGTTTTTTATTCAGTTACCCAAAACTTATGTCTTGTGGCTAGTCTTCCCATGCCTAGACTTTTTGTTATCGATGACACTGCTACAAACGCTTTTGCAACAGGTCGTGATCCTGATCACGCTGTTGTGTGTGCAACGACAGGGCTTTTAACTAAACTTAATAGAACAGAGCTTGAAGGAGTAATCGGGCACGAGCTAACACACGTTCGTAGTTACGATATTAGGTTAATGTCTATCGTAAGCGTACTTGTAGGTTCGATTGCGCTTTTAGCGGATGTATTACTGCGTGCAACATATTTTCGGGGTAGGAGTGACAGAAAAGGTGGCGGAAATGTTGGTGCAATAATTTTTGTTGTTGGTCTAATTTTTGCCATTCTCTCCCCGTTTATTGCTCAGCTAATTCGTTTGGCAATAAGTCGTAGACGTGAGTTTTTCGCCGACGCGGGAGCGGTGATGCTTACCCGCCAACCTTCGGGTTTAATTTCCGCACTACAAAAGATTAGTAGTGATCATGAGCCCTTGGAAGCCGCCAATAAAGCTACTGCTCATCTTTATATTGAAAATCCTTTTAAGGATAAAATAAGTGATGCCAGAGGCACTTTTGCTAACCTTTTTAACACCCATCCTCCTGTAAAAGAAAGAATCGCTGCTCTTCAACAAATGTCCTAAAAAAGCCACATTAGATATTTATTTTAAGATGGTTTAAAATACAAACTAGCTTCGGAAGAAGAGCCGTTTTTTTAATGAAAAAAAATATTTTATCAAAAGATCAAATCAAACATATTGCTAAGTTGGCAAACCTGTCTTTAGATGAGAAAGAGCTTCAGGTGTACACAGAACAACTAGCTTCTGTATTAAATTACATGGAAGTACTCCAAGAAGTTGACACAAAAAATGTCCCGCCCACTTATCAAGTTTTAGACGGTACTACGAACGTTTTTCGGGAAGATAAGATTAAAAATAGCTTCACTCAAAAAGATGCATTAATACAATCCAAGGTTACACATAAAGGTTATTTTTTGACTAAAAATGTATTTGAAAAGAGAAAAACTTCTGTCAAAGCTCTAAATCACAGAAAAAGAAAGGTGATAGATAAATACAATGCGATTTTATCCGTAGCAGACCCAAAGGGCAATATTGGTCATAAAGACTTATTCGTAACAAAAGGAATTGAAACAACGGCTGGTTCGAGAGTTTTAGAGGGGTTTATACCGCAGTATGATTCTTCCGTCGTTTATGACTTTAAAGAGGCTGGCTATGCTACGAAATACAAATTAAATCAAGATGCTTGGGGGCACGGGGCAAGCGGTGAAAATTCCGACTTTGGCCCGACGAAAAATCCGTGGAATAGCAATAAAGTTGCTGGTGGCTCTTCAAGTGGGAGCGCGGTGGTTGTCGCAACCAGAAAAGTTGACGTTGCCACAGCTACAGATACCTGCGGCTCGATTCGCATGCCCTCTTCCTACAATAACGTGTGCGGAATAAAGCCTACGTATGGGGCAGTAAGTAGGTATGGAGTTATCGCTTTTGCGAGTAGTTTAGACTGTCCTGGGTTATTATCCAACTCCGTTCGAAACTTAAGAAAGTATTTTAAAGTAATAAACAAGAAAGATCCATTTGACGCAACCAGTCAAAGTAAAAACCGTGGGCAAAATTTAGGAAGACAAAAAGGAATTATTGGGATTCCTATAGAGTTTTTAGGCGAGGGAATTGACAGCGAGATCAAAGAAATATTTATGCAAGCTGTGGAGACTTTTAGAAAAGCCAATTTTAAAGTCAGAAAGGTGTCACTTCCCCATACTAAATATGGAATTGCCGCTTACTACATTATTGCTCCGACCGAAACAGCTAGTAACTTGGCAAGGTATGATGGTGTTCGCTATGGAAATGACAGAGGCTACTTTGGGCCTGAAGCAAAAAGAAGAATAATGCTTGGGACATTTGCATCCTCAGCTGGTTATACTGGCAGATATTATGAGAAAGCTGCTCGTGTTAGAACACTTTTTATTAGAGACCTTGAAAAAGCTTATAAGAAAGTTGACACAATTTTAGCTCCAGTTTCACCAATACCACCTTTTGATATTGGTGAAAAATCGGGTGATCCACTAGAGCTTTACTTGATGGATATATACGCTGCCCCGGCAAGCTTATCGGGTACTCCGTCTCTTTCCATTCCCTGTGGATTTACTAAGACTAATCTTCCTGTAGGAATGCAAATTATGGGTCCAAGATGGTCGGAGGAGATTCTTTTTGATCTTGGTGAGCAATATCAAAAGCTTACCGATTGGCACAAAAGAGAGCCACAATCATGAGAAGTTTTAAGCCTATTATTGGTCTTGAGATTCATGTAGAACTAGCGACTTTATCCAAGATGTTTTGCGGTTGCCCTGCAGATCACTTTGGGAAACCTCCAAATACTCAGACGTGCCCTACTTGTCTTGGATTGCCAGGTGCTCTTCCCGTACCGAATAAAAAGGCAATAGAGTGGACAATATTAGTAGGGCTTGCACTAAAGGGAAATATTAACAAGAAATCAAAGTTTGATCGAAAGCACTATTTCTACCCCGATTTACCTAAGGGGTATCAGATTAGCCAATACGACGAGCCTTTGTGCTTTGGTGGCTATTTGCAAACATCCTCTGGAATGGTGAAAATAACCAGGGTTCATATAGAGGAAGATACTGGAAAGTTGCAGCACAAAATAATTGGGGGTAAAAAAGTAAGTCTAATAGATTTCAACAGAAGTGGTGTACCACTGGTCGAAATTGTCACCGAGCCAGATATCCACTCAGCTCAAGAAGCTAAAGAGTTCGCTCAAAAATTACAAAAGATAATTCGATACCTTGGCGTGTCTGATTGCGATATGGAAAAAGGCTCGATGAGACTGGAAGCTAATACGTCATGGGGGCTTAATTTGGGTTATAAAGTTGAAATTAAAAATATTAACTCATTTAGATTTTTAGGGAAGGCAATTGAGTATGATTTGAAAAGGCAAAAAAAGATTTTGGAAACGGGCAAGACTCCCCAACAGGAAACACGGGGATGGAATGAAGCAAAAAGTGAGACAGTTACACAAAGATATAAAGAGACAGCCGATGACTACAGATACTTCCCTGAACCTGATATTCCTCCTATGATATTTAGTAAATCCTATATTTCGAAAATCAAATCTCAAATACCGATGTTACCCGAAGATAAAATGCGCTTATTTATCGATAAATACGGTATAAATACTGAGTATGCAGGGATATTAGTTCAAGATAAGTCTCGTGCTGATTATTTTGAAAAAGCATGTGTTTTTGCCGCGAAACAAAGTATTAACCCTAAGGATATTGCTAATTTAATGTTAAATAGAGGGATTGATGGTAAGTTTAGTGATCCTGAAAAATTTATATCAAGTTTAGTGAGTAAAAATGTTAAAAAATACTCAGGGCAAAGCGAATTATTGGAGACCATAAAAGAAGTTATAAAAAAAGAAAAGAAAGCTGTTGCCGATTATAAAAAAGGTAACGACAAAGTTTTAGGTTTTTTGATAGGAGCCTTGCAGGTTAGATTAAAAGGAAGGGCCGATCCTAAAGTCGCCAGGAACGAGTTAATTAGGCTTCTAAAATAAGATGAGAGAATTTGTCAGCACGATTAAGTCGAGACACTTCACTTATTTGTGGTTTTCCCAGATAATTTCCCAGTTAATAATCAATACTTTAAGTTTTCTTATTATCACCAGAATATTCGAGTTAACAAACTCGACAATAGCCGTCTCTTTTGTCTGGGTTGCTTATGCAATGCCCGCAATTGTATTCGGACCGATCGGCGCAGTAACTGCTGACATAGTCGACAAGAGAAAAATAATGATATTAAGTCTGGCATTTCAGTCTCTTGTTATTTTCAGCTTTTCATTTTTTTACTACAAATATTTGTTCCTTTCTTATGCAGTTGTGTTTACTTATTCGTTGTTTAACCAATTTTATATGCCTTCGGAAGCTGCAACTTTGCCGCACATTGTACACAAAAAAAGATTACCTCAAGCTAATAGTTTATTTTTTATTACCGTTCAGTCAGGTTTGGTTTCAGGATTCGTACTTGCTGGTTTTCTTTATAACTTTGTAGGTTTTAAGGTTACAACCATAGCCGCATCCGTAGTTTTAGCAACAGCCGCCTTAAGCGTAAGCTTATTGCCCACACTCAAATCCCACGAAAAGTTACCCCGTGACTTTGAGAAAGGAGTCGGCAAGTTTTTCTCTGACATGCTCGAAGGTTATAGTTTCATCAAAAACAATACCAAAATACTCTTTCCTTTCTTAATTTTGATTGGTTTGCAAGTAACTTTGTCTATTGTTGTTGTTAGTTTGCCGGCGATTGTTTCACAGGTAGTCAAGACCGAGGTAAGTTTAGCTGGTCTTATTGTTGTTGTTCCTGGTGCTGTTGGCGCACTCAGTTCTACATTCATTGTCGCAAGACTTATGGAAAGGCGGGTAAGAAAGAGAAAATTAATCTGGTACTCTTTGCTTATTTTGTCTATTTGTCTATTGATAATAAGTACAATCGTTCCAAATGTTTACTTCTGGCTAGGAAGATTGATTGCAATCTTGTGCTTTTTTCTAGCAGGAGGCGCGTATGTTGTTGGGATTATTCCATCTCTTACTTTTTTGCAGGAGGTTACGCCCCAAGACCTTATGGGAAGAGTTTTTGGTAATATTTGGTTTGTTACAACTGTTGCGACTCTGTTACCTGTTTTGTTTTCGGCTACAATCACGGAAATTTTCGGAATTAAGCTTTTGTTATTCATCTTGGGGATTGGGGGAATTCTAGTTAGTCTTTGGTTTAAAAAAAGACAAAAGTATCTGATAATATGAAAGAAAAATGATTGACTTTGTCCACCTTCATCTCCATACAGAATACTCACTTCTTGATGGCTTATCTAAAATTAGGGTTTTGACAAAACACATTAGAGAAAACGGAATGAATTCTGTCGCTATAACTGACCATGGAGCAATGTATGGTGCTATCGAATTTTATAAGTTGGTTAAAGATGCTGGTCTTAAACCAATCATCGGCGTAGAAGCGTATACCACGAATGTTAAGCACACAGAAAGGATAGAGCGAAGCAAGATACAGAATTTCCACCTACTTCTATTAGCTAAAAATTTGGAAGGTTATAAAAATCTTATGAAGTTGATCTCCATTGCCCACCTTGAGGGATATTATTATAGGCCAAGATTTGATAGGGAAACCCTTGGTAAATACTCCGGGGGTTTAGTTTGCACGTCAGCTTGTGGCCTGGGTGAACTCGCTCAAGCTTTTGTCAACGAGTCTTACCAAAAGGCTAAAGAAATAGCCGAGTGGTACTTGAACCTTTTTGGAGAAGATTATTATTTAGAAATACAAAGGCACTACTATGACTCCTTTGCTACGTCAACACAAAATCAAGAAATTAAAAACTCTTTATACACTATGGCCAAAAATGAAAAGATAACAAACGATGGAGTTTTGAAATTGAGTAGGGAATTAGGCATACCGATTGTTGCCACAAATGACGCCCATTATATAAAAAAGGAAGACGCCACAGCACAAGATGCATTAGTTTGCATTGCGACTGGTAAAAATGTATCAGACATTAAGCGTTTGAGATTTATTGACAGCCCAAGTTTTTGGGTAACAACTCCCGGTCAGATGCAGGAACTTTTTCCAGATTTGCCCGACGCTCTGGAAAATTCTTTGAAAATAGCAGATAAATGCAATGTCGAGTTTGTTTTGGGACAGTGGTATTTTCCTGAAATAGAAATTAAAGACGGTAAAAAACCGGAGGAAATATTAAAAGATAAAGCCCAAAACTCATTGAAAGAGAAATTTAAAAAAGTCGATAAAGAACTTACGGATAGACTTGAAAAAGAGCTTGAAGTTATTTGTAAAAAGGGATACGCCCCTTATTTTTTAATCTATGAGGATATGGCTCAATGGGCAAAATCGAGGCAGATCCCAATCAACACCAGGGGAAGTGTGGCAGGTTCCTTGGTGTCTTTCTGTTTGGGAATTACGACAATAGATCCAATTAAATACGTTCTGCCTTTTGAGCGTTTTTTAAATCCGTTTAGGCCATCTGCCCCTGACATTGATATAGATATTGCTGATGATCGTAGAGAAGAGATGATTGATTATTTGAAAGAAAAATACGGCAAGAACAGAGTCGGACAGATTTGCACTTTTGGGAGAATGTTAGCAAAAGCTTCTGTCCGTGATATAGCTAGAGTCTTAGGTTTTCCATATTCAACGGGAGATAAGATTGCAAAACTAACCCCTTTGGGATCACAAGGTTTTCCAATGACAATAGAGCGAGCCCTTAAGGATAGCCCCGAGCTTAGTGCCTTATACAAAATGGATAAAGATGCAAAAGTCATAGTCGACTTGGCTAGACAGATCGAAGGAAACGCAAGACATGTGTCTGTTCACGCAGCGGGTATTGTTATTGCACCCAAAGAGCTAACAGAATTTACTCCGATTCAATATGAACCCAATGGAACCAAAATTATTACTCAATACGAAATGCATTCTTGTGAGGAGATCGGTTTAGTCAAGCTTGATGTTTTAGGGATTCGAAATCTATCGATTCTACGAGGAGCTGTAGAGCTTGCTCGGATTAACCGCACGATTAGTATCGACCTAGTTAAGATTCCGCTTGATGATAAAAAAACTTTTGAGATGCTCTCTCGCGGCGAAACCATGGGTACGTTTCAGCTATCAGGTTCGGGGATGACAAGATATCTAGTCGAACTTAAACCTGAGCGAATTGAGGACATTATGGCAATGATAGCCCTTTTTAGGCCAGGACCCATTGCTAACATTCCGGAATATATTGCAAGGAAAAAAGGTGAGAAAAAAGTTACTTATTACCATCCTAAAATGGAAAAATTTTTGGACAAGTCTTTTGGAATTCTTGTTTACCAAGATGACCTTTTGTTTACTGCTCTAGAAATGGCAGGTTATACATGGGAGACTGTCGATAAATTCAGAAAAGCAGTGGGTAAAAAAATTCCCGAGGAAATGGCCAAGCAACACGACATCTTTGTCGAGGGTTGTATAAAGCATTCATCTATGACAAAAAAAGAGGCAGAGGGTTTATGGAAACTTTTCGAGCCATTCCAGGGTTACGGGTTTAATAAGGCTCACGCAGCTAGTTACGGCATGGTTGCATACCAGACTTCTTACATGAAAGCTAACTTCCCCGTGGAATATATGACAGCACTTTTGACTGCGGAGGCAAAAGATACCGATAAAGTTTCAGCTGCAATAAATGAATGTAAAAGAATGGGAATAAGAGTACTACCTCCCGATATTAACGAATCCAGCGTCGGATTTAATATTGAAAAAGTCGAAAATGGTGAAGAAGCGATAAGGTTTGGACTCGATGCAATTAAAAATGTGGGTAAAGCCGCAATAGAAGCGGTACTTGAGGAAAGAAGTAAAAGCAAGTTTACTTCTTTTGTAGACCTTGTCAGACGTGTTGACGGAAGACGTGTAAACAAGAAAGTTTTAGAGAGTTTAATCAAAGTCGGTGCTTTAAGTAAGTTTGGAAATAGAGCCTCACTTTTGTATTCGATTGACACAATAAGAGATAAATACAGACTTAAATCCAACTCTCCTCAACAGGGACTTTTTGGGGACGACTTGGATAAAATTGCCGGACCTAAGGATTTTATATTCCCCGATGTTGACGAATTTAACGAAGAAGAATTGCAGAGTTTTGAAAAACAATTGCTCGGGTTTTCTCTAACTGGCAAGTCTATTTTTGAACTACTTGGAAACCTCGAAAAGTTTGCTACGCATAAAATTAACCAAATTGAGGCCTCCAAAAATTCTTACAACTTAAAAATTGCAGGTTTGGTAACTGACATGAGAGTGGTGTTTACAAAAAGGAAAGGTGACGAGATGGCATTTGCAAAAGTTGAAGACGATACAGGTACTATCGAGGTCGTAATTTTTCCGAAGGTATATAAAACTTATAGGGAGGTGCTTGTTTCAAGAAAACCCCTCCTTGTTTCAGGTAAATTAGACACCAGGGAGGAAACCCCTGTAGTTTTGGTTGACTCTCTCTTTTTAGAAGGAGAAACAATTGAGAACAATTTCTTTATCAGAATTCCAAAAAAGGCTTCAGTCGAAAAACTCACAAGTCTTAAAAACTTGCTTCTTAAAAATCCAGGGCATACTCAAGTAATATTAAAATTTGAAGAAAAAAATAAAGAATACATGTTGCCCATTAAGGTTTCGTGGACGGAGAGTTTGGCAAGATCAATCTCCGACTTGCTTGAGAGGGAAGATTTAAGCTAAAATAGCGTTGATATGGCAATTTCAGTGAACTTTAAAGGTTCCGTTTTCGGCGTAGGTGACAAGGTGGTTGTGCACATAAATGTCAAAGAAGGAGAATCGTCTAGCGAAACAGGGAAAACCCGCACACAGGTATTTGAAGGTACTGTAATTTCAATAAAAGGCAGGGGTTTTGGTAAATCATTTACTGTTCGGCGAATTGGATCTACAAAAGTAGGGATTGAAAGAATATTTCCTATAAACTTGCCTTCGATCGAAAAAGTGATTGTAAAAAGAAAGGGCAAAGAGGGAGTTCGCCGTTCTAAGCTGTACTATATAAGGCAAAAGTCTAAAAAAGAGATTGAAAAAATCTACAGCCGAGCAGCAAGACGCATTTAACTGGTATAAACTCCACTTACAAAGAATTTACAATCCTCGCAAGTGATTTTGATCCCCCAAAATACAATTTTGAGGATGCAAATTAAAGTATTTTGGGTATAATAATTTAATGCTTGTTATTGGTATTGACCCCGGAACAGCAACAACTGGGTGGGGAGCAATAGAAGTAAATGGAAATGGTATTATTCTTCGTGGATTTGGTTTAATCGAAACTAATAAAGAACTTTTAGCGGAAAATAGACTATTTGGTATTTACAGGGAAATGCGTGCTCTTTTAAAAGAACATCGACCAGACGTTTTGGCAATTGAAAAGTTGTTTTTTGCGACAAATGCCAAAACAGCTATACAGGTTGGTCAGGCTCAGGGAGTGATGCTCCTTTCAGCGGCAGCTTTTAAGGTACCGGTTTTTGAATACGCACCTGGAACTATCAAAAAAGTTATAGCGGGTGATGGGAGAGCTGATAAAAAAGTGATACAGCAGTCTGTCAGAAAAGTGCTCGGGAGTAAAGTTCGAAGCCGTGCGCGAAAAAAGACACACTTTGACAATAGTGCAGATGCTTTAGCTGTAGCATTATGCCACGTATATAGTACTCGGGTTTCAGGATAAGATGGGGGTGATATAAATGAGTTTCAAAGTTGGTAGAGTAGTTCATTACTATGACAAAATAAAAGTAGCGGTAGTTGATCTAACTGGCGATGTTTCCGTTGGAGATAAATTGAAGTTTGCCCGTGGGGGTGAAGATCTTTTTGAACAAAGTGTCGAAGAAATGCAAATGGAGCACAAAAAGATAACGACTGCTAAAAAAGGAGAAACAGTTGCTATAAAAGCAACTGAGGAGGTTAAAGAAGGTGCCGAGGTATTTAAAGTATAGGGGAAAATTTATCTTCTCGGAAAATAAGTCTTTGAAAAAGAGGGTAAATAGATTAGTCAGTAGTTTATCTTTGAACTGGGTAGATGCAATGAGAATCTTTACTGTTTCTTCAATAAATTCACGTTCCCGTGCTGTAGCGAGAATTTGGGGGCTCTCAAAAATTTGGCAAGAGATACTTAATATTAAACCCGCCTATATAATAGAGACTGTTTCAGAAAAATTTGAAAAACTTAGCGAAGGTCAAAAAGATGAAGTTATTTTGCATGAGTTAGCTCATATTCCAAAAAACTTTTCAGGTGCACTTGTTGCTCATACAAGACGGGGTAAAAGCAATTTCCATAAAAAACTTGATGAAATAATTACTAACCACAGAAGACAAAAAAGAAAATGAAAATACTCTTGGTTCACGGCGAAGACTTAGTCAAATCAAAACTCCGACTTGAAGAGATTGTTCATAACATTAAAGAGAAAGGCTACGAAGTCAAGAGAATTGGGGGAAAAGAAAATGTTAATTTACAGGAGGTAACCCGTTTGCAATCACTTTTTAGTCAAAAGACACTCTATGTAATTGACGATGTTGACCCAAGAATTTTCCAAAATTTTGTTACGAAGCAGAAAAAGACGTTAGAGGTTGATGTCATTGCTTACTTTTCGAAAGAAATAGGCAAAACGATATTAGGAAACTTGCCAAAAGGAGCCAAGGTTGAAAAATTTGACATTCCGCAAAAACTTTGGACCTTTCTTGACTCTTTTTATCCGAGTAATGTCAAGTTAATCTTGGATCTACTCCATCAAGTCGTTGAAAAAAACGCAGTCGAAATGATTCTTGCTATTCTTTCCAGACACTTGCGGGACATCTATTGGGTAAAAACAGAGCCTAAAACTTTTAATGCTCCGCCCTGGAGGATAGGAAAACTCAAAAGACAATCTGAAAGATTTAGTGTCCAAAAGCTTAAAAAAATAATATCTCTCTTGGCTGAAGCTGACTATAATTCGAAAATAGGTAAAGTTGATTTACTCACTTCCCTTGACCTTATCATAATTAAGAATTTAAACCCCACTAAATCGAATTTGCAATTCTAGTTAGTGATAAAGTATTTTGGGTATAGAATAAATTAATGGCCCTATTTGGAACAAGCGGCATAAGAGGCGATGCTGAGAGGCTTTTTACTAAGCAATTCTGTTTTGACTTGGGTAGAACTTTTGCAAAGTTTATAACTTTACATAAAAATGATGGAGGCGTGGCTGTAGGTATAGACCCAAGAGGATCTAGCCCTAGAATTTCAAAAGCTGTTATGTCGGGATTATCTTTTGAGGGTAGAGAAATTTATGATCAAGGTGCCACTTGTGTCCCGTCGATAAATTATATTTTGCAAACTGGAGGCCAGTACGCAGGCGGTGTCATGATATCCGGTAGTCATATTAAGGACTATTTAAACGGTGTCAAGTTTTTCTTTAATAAAGAAGAGATACTCAAATCACAAGAAGCGGAAATTGAAAACATTTACAATTCTTTAAAAGAAAAGGAGTTTTACAGAGGGTTTGAGGTAAAAACTCATAGTGAAGATTCCGCTAAAACTGAGTACAGCGAAATGCTTATTAAAATTGCAGATAAAGATTATCCAAGATGGAAAGTGGTAGTTGACGCAGGTGATGGAGCTCAGTCGGATATAATGCCACAGGTATTAGATTTACTTGGGTTAGAAGTAGTAGAGTTAAATACCACGATACAGGGCAAATTTTTCGCCAGAGACACCGAGGTGGAAGAAGAGTTTAGAGAGCTTAAAGAAAGGGTGTTAAGAGAAAAAGCAGCCTTGGGAATCGGGTACGACTCTGATGGTGACAGAGCCGTTTTTGTTGACGAGCAAGGAAAGTTTATACCTGGGGACTTTAGCGCCTCTATTATTGCAAAATTTGCAGACGGCTATTCGGTAGTTACCCCGATAAGCACTTCAAAAGTAGTTGATTACATTGGTAAGAAAGTTTACAGAACAAAAGTCGGTTCACCTTATGTGGTTGAGAAAATGAAATTAACCGGTTCTCATATTGGCTTTGAACCTAACGGTGGTTGTATTTCTGCTGAAGTGATGATGAGCCGTGATGGTGGATCGACAACTATAAAACTATTAAATATTTTGAAAAAATCTAACCTAACTCTTTCGGGTTTGATTGCCACACTGCCGAAGTTTTATTTAGTTAAAACCAAGTTCGATTATGATTGGGATTTGATGGACAAAATTTACGAGTCATTAAAGAAAAAATATAAAGGAGTAAAGATTGACGACCGTGACGGTGTAAAAATATGGCTTGGTGATGATGAATGGCTTCTTTTTCGTTCGTCTCTGAATGCCCCTGAGTTTAGAGTTTTTGCCGAAAGCAAGATTGAGGAGCATTCGAGAAAACTTTTTTCCGAAGGTGTAAAATTGGTAAAGAGTATTATCTCAAATGTTTAAACATTGATATGTTTATTTGTCAATTGTAGTATTAAGATGTGCACTTACTGGATGATCTTCAATACGTTAAGAAAATAGACAAGAGTAATGTTTATGGGTCGGTTGTGGCCTTGGCTGATCAGATAAAAGACACTTGGCTGTCGTTCAAGAATTTGGATCTTCCCACTGAATGCTCGTTAGCTGAAAACGTAGTAATCTCCGGTATGGGTGGGTCGGCACTTGGAGGTA